>NZ_JBOFYU010000298.1:0-3448 GCF_051654825.1 Clostridium sp. | reverse complement strand
TCAATTTAATAGATAAAAGTTCACTTTTATTGGTAAAATAATAGTAGATATATTTCAATCTACTATTATTAATTATGTATTTACTTATTATAATCCTAACTCTTTCGATTTAGCTGTTAATTCATCTAGTATTGCATCTAATCCATCTATGCTATCTTCCGTAGCTCCACCTATAGTATTTCCTTCTCCTAAGTGCTTAGTTACTAAAGAAGATACTATATCCATTTTACCATTTGGTTGGAACTTAGTTTTTACTAAATCTATTACATTTGCTTTTATTTCTTCAAATGTTTCAAACTCTTGCTCAATCATAGTAGACATTGCACTGCCTGAAGAATATACCTCATCTGTTGTCATATCTTCTTTTTCTATCGCCTCTTTCATTGCTTTTCGTATTTCAGTAGCATCCATTGGTAGAACTTCTGGAAGGTGTTTTATTCTAGATCCACTAAAATATGTTGCTGTTTGGCGTGTAAATAGACATCTCTTATCCACACCATTCTCATCCGTTTGCAAATATGCGAAAAATATATTATCTACCATTTTAGAAACTATCTTAAACGCTCTCTTGTTTAACGAAGGCACAAACTTTGATATTTCTCTTTCTACTCCCTTGTGGTCTTTTTCTATCATTTTTTTATCTTCGCTGTGACTTATGAAAAGTAACTTATAATTTAAATTTTCCCACTCAAGCAATTGTTTTCTGAATAAATCATCGGCCATTTTAAGTCCTTTTCCAAACGGTATATCTAATATATCTTCTACGCCCTCATTGTCACAAATTTGTTGACAGGCCATATCATACATTATGTCGCAAGTATCTATTATTAAAACCCTGTAGGAATCTCTTACTTCATCTGATTTTAACTGCTTATTTATAGACGGCACTTTCTCTACATTCCCATTTTCATCTTTTTCTTTTTTATCTCTTGTTAAATCTTCCCATCTTCCGATAGGAACAATCATTGCATTAGAAATCGCTCTTTGACCTTGTTCAAATGCTAAAAACAGTGGTGGAATAGTATTTCCATTTTCATCTTTTTCTTCCATTAATCTTTGAGCGATTGTACTTTTTCCAACTTTTGGGTTTCCAAAAATCATAGTTGTATAACTCGAGAAACTCTTACTTACTTTATTTGGCTTTAATTTAGATATTAACATTATTTTTCTCCTCTTATTTTATTATTTAGTATTTTTTCGATATTATCAAACTCCCAATAAGGAATCCTTATCATTTTGTATCCATGTTTCTTAGCGTATTCATCTTTTAACTTATCGTGATATTGTTGTTTTTTGTAATCAAAATCTTTCCCATAACTTCCAGTTACTTTTTTAAAATGAAACTCTCCATCATATTCTATCCAAACTTTATGCTCTGGTAGTATAAAATCAGGTCTTAATGGATTTCCTAGGTCTGAAAGTAAGTCTTCAAAATGCGCTTCATCATATATATAGTTTATATTATTTTCTATTAACCACTTACTAACTCTCTTTTCACCTTTTGAAGAAGAGCAATTCGGACACCATTCGTCTCTTCCAGTTATTTTCGATATCACCTTCTCAAAAACTGCATTACATTTCTCGCATATGAACTTGTATTTACTACCATTGTTAACTGTTACCCTAAAAGGACTTATATCATTATCAGGATGCCAAGACATTACTTTATCAAAATGATGATATCCAAAAGAATCTAGCTTGTGTAATTTACCTGTTCTTTTAGAGCAATATGGACATCTATTGCCTCCAGTGAAGTCATTACACTTTGTTTCATAGCTACTATGATAATCTTTTTCCTGACATTTAATCCATACTTTATTTCTATTACTTTTTGGACTTATTTCCCAAGGATTTACTGTGTTCTTTTCATAATCCCAATATTTTTCTAAGAAATCTGGGTCAGTATTATCTATATGATATTGAGCAAATGAATCTTTTGGATGAGTCTTTTGGCTACTACAATATGGACAATACTGACTTCTTAAAAATGTTTTTGCTCCACAAGTATAAGAGCTATGATAGTCTTTATTTTGACATTTAACCCATATTTTATTATTTGACTTTATGCTCATACTCCACACATCTATTCCATCAATAATATTTCTATCTTTATCTAATATTTCATCTTCAAAATTTTCTCCATATTTTTTCTCTAGCTCTTTTCCAACACTATCTTCTTTTCTTACTTTTATTCCTGAGCAATATGGGCATCCATGACCTTTTGTAAAAGAGCCGCAATTTACCAAATAGCTATCGTGTTTATCATTGTTTAAGCATTTTACCCAAATCTTACTACTAGAACTCTTACTAAGACTAAATATATTTATTCCACTCTGATCATTTTTTTCAATATCAATATATTTTTCTATGAAATCATCACCTTTGATAGATGTGTGATATCCAATGAAATTGTCTTTTTTAGATACTTTTAGTGTTTTCCTATTTTTTGTTTTCACTATTATATTAGAATCAGTTATATCTCTCTTATAATAATACTCTTTTATTTTTCTCATCAATTTCATTTTGTCATAGTTTTTAACACAATATTTTATATTTACTAGCTCTCCTTTATAAAACACTATATCTGAACTATATTTTATATCAATATCTTCTAAATGTTTTTTAAGTGACGAGTCAAAATCTTGACAGCAATGTGGACATTTTCTCACTTTACTACTATTGAAAGATGCTGACGCTACATCAAAACTCCCTCCACAGTATTTGTGCCTAACTCTAATATAAGAGTATTTTGCTAACCTTCCATCACTAAGAATGTCCCCTTCACGATATGACTTTATATATTCATATCTTCCGCACTTTTCGGCACCTCTTTTGTGTTCTCCGAATATTTTTGCGCTAAATGACTTCAGACACTTTATACATTTTCTCCTATTGCTTGTCTTTATATATTCCCATTTTCTTTCAAAAATATCTCCACATTCACATCTCCATCTATGCTTATGAAGACCGCCAAGGTAAAAATCATCAATAAAAACAAGATAATCCAATAATTCTTCATTTACTTCATTTCTAGACATTCCTTTTTTAATAAATATATCTTTTACATTCTTCATTTAATTACCAACATCTTCCCATCTAGGTTTAGGATGTCCGCAGCTCATATTCCCTTCTCCACATTTTCCGTAGCGGCAACTTGCTCCACACTTACTGAATAATTTAGGGCTTATCTTCATTAATTCTTTAACCATAAGCTCTGTCATTTCTCTAATTTCCCATTGCGCTCTTTCACAATCTCTATGTTTTATAAAGTTAAGCAGTGTTCTAGCATTCATTGTGAACACCATTTTCGTTTCACAAGCATTTGGCAATACATATCTTGCATCTTCTATAGCTTTCTTCTCTGCATCTTTCTCTTTCATTCCCTCTGCTATGTATCTATCTTTTAGCATTGAAGCTATCTTTACATAAGATTCATATGAATTTATCA
>NZ_JBOFYU010000297.1:0-1996 GCF_051654825.1 Clostridium sp. | reverse complement strand
GAATCTTTCATAAGAATAGAGTTTGCTTTTATTATAGCTGCATTATCTATTATATATTTAATTGCATATTCATTAATTTAGGATAACTCGTTTAGTCTGGCATCACAGTTTGCAGCGGTTTTTGCTGCAATCTGTGATGCCAGACTGACCCCAGAGCTTTTGACCCCAAGATACAAGTAAAGATAGCTGATGAAGGAGCGCTCCTTTGCTCCTTCTTCAACTATCCTCCACTACTATTCTTTAATTAACTTCGCTTATATAATTTATAGGACCTTATCTTTACTTAGACAAAGGGTTGGATGGTGGGGGAGCAGAGAGCGCGGTGGGACAGTAAGCTAAGTGCTGCAACGAAATAAATATTAAGCACATAAATAAAGCTACAGATTATCTCATATCATAATCAAAAAATCCTCTATCATATGAGATAATCTGTAGCCACACCTTGTATGCCTTATTTTTTATGAAGTGAAAGCACTTAACTTACCGGGGCTGATAACCGAAGGTTAACTACCCACACAAAATCATTGTATTGTACCTACACCAATGCGAAAGCATCCGTAAATAACAATACTAACTTCAATCACTTATTTAACTACTGTTGCTGCATTATGATCCTATGAGTTTTATCTATATGCTCAATCATATCCTCCACACTGGAATCACTTACCTTACACTTATATACAACACTTTCTTTGTGCCCAGATAGACTATCTTCATCCCTTCTTCTTAAAAGCAGAAAAACAATATAAAATAACTCCTGAAAACAAAATATTAATAAAAAAACAACTTACTGCAAAAAAAATAATCTCCCCCCATATTTACCCCTAACAAAATCTATAATTTATAATTCCTTACTATCAATCAAACAATTCTCACTGACATCTCCACCACTACCAACGTAAATACAACACATAATATCATGATCTATCTATATAATTAGATCACTCATTATTGTTCATTTATTAATTTATGAATCAACCCCACAGAACACTCAAACCTAGTAGCTATCTCTTTTATAGTATGTCCACCTTCTCTAAGGCTCTTGATCTCTTCAACCTGAGCATCACTAAACCTTGATTTTCTACCAGCACCCCTAGCATTATGCTTATCTACATCCCCTTGTAGCCTCTTATTGCTCTTCTCTAGCCCAGCTATAATATCATTTAAGCGAGCTATTTCCTTCTTTAACTGCGCTACTTCATCAACTAAATCATCATTATCCGTTGGACCTAAAATAATGTAATAATAATAGTCCTTAGAATATAAATCACTAGCCACTGATTTAAAACCCTCTATAAGTCTTTCAAATCTCTTAGTTCCTAAATTTACAAACCTATCAGTAGCATTATTAAAAGCACTTAAAACAACCTTATTTTCTTTCTGCTCTACAATTATACTAATATCTTTATTAAATATATAAGACTCTCTACAAGTCTGTATATCAGTATGTTTTAATAAAATTTCATCAAATACTTTCATCCCATCACCCGTTCACTAATTAATTTATGAATGCATTATAACATATTTAGATTCATTTTTCAATAATTAATTAATGAAAAGGAAAACTCTAGTCTGTTCATAAATTTTCATTAATTAAAATCAGAAAAAATATTCATCAACTATATTTTAGGACATTGCACCTAAGCCTAACTACAATTAAGTTAAATCAAATAAAATAACCAAGGAGGTAATGATATGGAACCTGTAGCATATGCAGATAGTGTTGTACAAACAAAGAATCCTTCATCATTAAGAATCAAATTAGACTGTGGTCTAGGAGAAAATGGTAAGACAATAACTAGAACTAGAACATACTCAAGCGTAAAACCAACTGCAGCTGCTGTTGATGTTTTTAACGTAGCAGATGCACTAATTTCGCTTCAACAACACAGAATGTTAGACATAGCAAAACAAGACAGTACAAGCTTATCAGAATAATAAAATATAAAAATAGGAGGAACTCTAAATGGGTGTAGAAGTTAAGTTATTAATGACA
>NZ_JBOFYU010000296.1:0-15432 GCF_051654825.1 Clostridium sp. | reverse complement strand
TCCTTTTTTTATATGCTTTTCATTTATATAGACTAAAAGTAAATCTAAGGCTGATTCAACATCAATTATTTTACTCTCAACTGCTTCTAATAATTCTAAGATTTCCATTTTTAATAAATCTCCACTTTCTTATTCTTTAATGTAATAAGATTTTCCTTAATTACCTTCTATAATATATTTTACCACAAAAGTTCGTAAAACTAAATGTTAAAAGTTCGTATTAAGTAAAATGTATAAAATTTATTATTTTTATACTAGGGCTTAAAAGTATTGATATATCTAGCTTTATAAATTATATTTTTAAAAAAGTTCGTAAACTCCTAATTTTACGAACTTTTTATATTTGTTCAAAATTTAGTACTTTTGCTGAAAAATAGGGTAAAAATAGTCGAATCGAATATTTCAGCATTTTTGATTTTAAGTTTTTTTATAAACCTACAAATCTACTTTTGAAATATTTTAAAAATCTAAATTGTCGTAGAATCGAATTTTAATAAAATTATGCTTATTACCTATATGTGGATTTTAATGAACTGATATCCTATTGTTTATTAGATTACATTCTATGTATAATTATATTTGTAATTTAATATTTTATTTAACAGATAATCAGTCCATATATATGGTCCTGATGGTATTTAACAAATTGAAGTAGATAATCCTTATGAGGTTCAAGAAATTGAGCTTTATAAGGATTTTTTTATTTCTAAGACAAATATAAGGAAGAGAGGTATTTATTAAGATTAATTATTTAACAGAAAGAAAAAGATAACAGAACAAATTAGATAATAGGAGTAGCGTAGAGTGAGTATAACAGTTTTATGTAATTATATTGATTACTGCAAGAAGAATAAAATTAATCCAACATTTGAAGGATTACATCTTTGGCATAGATCAAATAAACACTAAGTTAGAAACCAAAAGATAATAGGAATAAAAAAATAACAGAAAAGAGGAATATAATAATGGGAGCAACAAATTTTGTGGAAGAAGTAACTACTACTGGAACAGTAAGAAAGGCCTTTGATAGTCTTGTATCAGAATATGAAAGAGAGTATGGAGAAAGATCCTACAATGGAACTATCTCAACCTGTAGCTTAGGAAATTGTAAATTATCCTTTGATAAATATTCAGAAAGTAATTATAAAAAGGCTCAAAAGTATATTAGAGATAACGATTATGGAATCAAATGGCAAGCTAATTATATTGACCTTGGAGTAGTAGGGTATGAGGTTATTACAGTTAAGAAAGAACTTCTTAAAAATAAGCCTGAATACAAGTTAAGATTTGTAATATCTACATATCAATGCTTTGAAAAAATTCAAACAAACTTTAACTATTCAACTAAAACAGAAGCAGATGATAAAGCACTAACTCTAACATTAGAAAGTGGGGTAGAGCATATAGTATCAAAAGAATATGTTCTAGTAAACAATAGTAAAAGTGATTGCTCAAGATTTTATACAGATAACAAAGTATATAAAAATAAACCAAATTTGAAACCTATGAAAAATAGAAAAGTACTTCCTATAAGGAAATATCTTTTCTTTGGATGGGCTTCATGCTAATAAATAAAAGAGATGACTTCATCTCTTTTATTTATATATCTATTCCTAAAATATCTAAATATCTATCAATTAAAGTTTCAGTGTTTGCTATGTTTAAACCTATTACTTCTGCATAATCGCCTTTACTCATTTCTTTTTTTTCAATGCTTACTTCAATATGTTTCTTTACTAATTTTTTTATATTTTCATTATCATAAGCTATTTTATAGTTTAAAAACTTTGATATATACTTTGAAATATATATCTTATCAATATTCTTAGATATATCATTATTTTCTAAAGACCAAATAAACATTTTACTATGGTACAACCTATCTAGTACATTATTATCAGATAATACTCTATATGCAAATTCTGCCTTTTCAATACCTTTAGATGAAACTATATTTAGTTTCTTATTAAGTTCCCTTAATAAATTTATATTATCATCATTTATACTCTTACTATTCAACCTATACATACCTTTTTTAAAGGTATAGCTCTTAAATAATAATTGCTCTTCATTTGGAGTTAAACTGCAGCTTTGTAATTTAACTTCTAATTTTTCTTTACTAAACTCTTCTGGAATATCTAAATATTTCTCTTCAAATATAAAAGCTATAAGACCTAATAATACATCTATTGATTGTAATGCAACATTACTTTTAGAGTCTTCTTGTCTTATTTTAGTAACTTTATAATTTAAATTTCTATATAAACTATGTGCATTAAGCTGATCCTTCAAGCTTCTTACCAATTGAATATGCTTGTACTTATTTTCAACTACATTTTTTATTTCAGATGTTATTTGGTCTTTATCATTTTGTTTTTCAATGATTTTTTTTATATCTTCTAAACATTGTTCATCTAATAGTTCCATATTATCATTTCCATAGGCATCTGATTTATCAATTGTTATGTTAATATCCTTCACCCCAGGCATCTTCCTGGTCATTCCATATATTAATCTCTCAGGTAGTTTTATATAAAATAATTTTCTTAAATTATCAGCATTTAAATTTATTTTACTACCTAAAGAGAGTGCTTGCTCACAATCAACCATATAGATATTAGATTTTGAATTATTTAAAACAAATTTAAGTATTTCATAGTAATCATCAAATTTATTTAAACTAAATGATGAAAAATGCAATTCATATTTTATTTCTCTATCTTTAAAAAGCTTATTTAATCTTGATATTTGTTCTTGTTGATAACCTAGTATCCCATAATAGCAATATTTAGAATTATGTTTATCTAATTGATGTGACTCATCAAAAAAAATATTAAATTTCATGAATATATATACTCCTTATTGACTAAACTAGTAATATAATATATTATTTAAATATAAGTTAGATTTTAAATGTAGCACTTGGTAGTTGCCGGGCCTATATTATTATAAGATCTATTGCTTATAATTTATATTTAAGGTATAGCACTTGGTAGTTGCCGGGCCTATACTTAAAAAAAACAGTTTTTAACTGCTTTTTTTTTTGCCTTAAATTAATACCTATCAATTTATCAAGTAAATAATTTATATTCTATATACATTATAATCCGATTAACATTAAAAATAAACAAATAGTTAAATACTCTAAGCTTGATTAGAGTAATCTTAAACTTAAAGTAGTTAAACTTTCATTTAACTTTAAAGGGTTTAATCTTTCTGCTTCTCTTTGTATTTCAAGTTTATCATTTTTATAAATTAAAATCCCTATATTTTTAGGTGCTATTGTTTCAGTAACCTCTAATAAATGTGATGGAATAGCTAACCATAGATAATTTACAAACTCAGCATACTCTGAATACTTCATATCATTAACTAAATCACTCTTAGATACTTTAATTTCAATACCATGTAGATTTAAATTAAAGTGTTCCTTAACTCTTAAATTCTCTGCTACTAAGACATCTATTCTTCTTGATTTAGAAGTTGTACCAGTATATACAGGGAATTCAGTTAAAGTCTTATATTTATCCTGTTCATATGCACCCTTAAAAGCTTTTCTATTACATTCTTCACCTAACCATCTTGGTTTAGATAATGTAGCTACAATCTTAGAAGCCGTAATAGTTTCTTTTATTTTTATTATAGTTTCCTCTGCCTTTTCACTTAAAGTTGATGCCTTACTATTATCTGCTTTATTCTTATGAAGATCTCCTCTAATTGTTTTATATGCATTCCGTAGATCTTCCCTAGTTATTTCTTTCTGAATTGCCTTTTCCGTAAGTTCTGCTCCTAATTTATTATCTCTCTTAGCGATCTTATCAAGTAAAACTAATGAATCAACACCTATTTGAGCCCTTTCTACAGGTGCTACTTCAATTCCTTTATCCTTTTGAATTGAAACATAATTTTCATACACTTTTCCTGCTTTTTTTCTATTCCAAATTACACTCTCGTGTATTTTATTTTTAATGCTGAAGCTTTTTACCCAAGCTGTAAAACTATTTAAATTCAACTCTTTATAAAGTTGTTTTTCTTCTATTTCTTTCATTAGTATATAAAATTTAGTCCAATTATTTTTATCTGCATTCAATATTATAATTAACTCATTCTCATACTCTTTCATAGGTTTCATTATTATCACATCCATTAGTTATATTTATAATTTACTCTAAGCATGAATAGAGTGCTAATTATATAGTACTACACATGATATCTCATAGCAAGATTCTCTTTAATTTCATTTATTTTATTAACTATAGTCTTCATTAGTAAAAAAACTGCCCCCTTAGGGACAGTTAAATTTTAATTATTATCTTTTTTCAATCTCACTTCTTAATTTTTTTACTTCATCTATAGTTAATCCACACTTTTTAGCAATCATTTCATCATTTAAGATATCCATTAAGTTTTTAGCTATCTCTCTTTGCTTTTCAAGTTGCCCCTTTTCTATTCCTTCATTAAATATCTTTTGCTCTAATGATATCATTATAGTATCCTCCAAGTTTATTATTAAATACTAAGTTTTAAAGTATATTATCTAATAAATCACATTAGATTATCTAGACATTCTAATGTCTTTACTAGTAATTCATTTTTCTGCTCTAAGAAATTTTGACATTTTGCTAGAACTTCCTCTAACGGCTTAAAGTTATTATTAACTTGACTTTCAGTTAAAGCTTTTTTATATTCGCTATTATATTTTTCATCAATAGCTACCAAATCTATATTTGATTCAATGCATTGCTTTAGCATTATAAATCTTCCTACTCTACCATTACCATCTTGGAATGGATGAATTCTTTCAAATTCACTGTGAAATCTTACTATTGCTATAAAGTCCTTTTCTGATTCATCCCACCAATTTAATAACTCATCCATTTTCATATCAACTTCCCAAGGTTGAGCTAAAACGACTGGTGATCCACTTATCATGTTAGGTATCTTTTTCCAACAACCTGCGAAACCTTTATCTTTATCTAAACTATTTTTCTTTAAAATAGAATGAAGCTCTAAAATTAAGTTTTTACTTAATTTTTCATCCAAAGTATCAACTACAAAATCAAATAAATTTAAAGAATTTATTGTCTCAAAAACATCATCTATTTTGTGACTTCCTTCTATTATTTGACTTCTCAGATACACATCTAAGTTTTCCCTTGTAAAAGTACTACCTTCAATTTTATTTGAGTGATATACAAATTCTTTTTTTAATTCATTATAAATTGAATTTGGGTATTTTTTAATTTCAATTATTTGATTTGACCTTAATTTCACAAAAAACTCCTTCATATACTTTAAATAATTAATACAATAAAAATACTGCCCCTATTGGGACAGCGTTATTGTAATTATTGATTTTAAATCATCGTTTCTAAACAATACATTACTAAGTATTTAATTGACATATAATTATATCCCCTGAATAATTCTACATCTACTTTTTAATAAATCCTTTATAGCTTTTTCTCTATATTTTTCAGTACCATAAAAATTAATTGTATCTATTTTATTACTTAGTTCCTTAGCCCATTTTTTGTATTTTTTAGGATTTCTCTTAATAACATCCTTAGCCTGATCCTTATTCTTGATATAGAATGTACCTAAATCTGAATAGCTATCAAAGTCAAACTCTTTTAGTTCAAACTCCATATGAAAATTTAATAGTGAGAATCCATTATCAAATATAGGAGCTAATTTTTCAATTTCTCCTGTATTATTATTTCTAATAAATCCAAAATTATTAAAATGTCTATCTTTATTTTCAATAATATAATCAAAAACTATCATATCATCTATTCCTGACATTATTTCATCTGAAACTAAACTTTTAATATCATTATACTTCCATCTATCTTTAGTACCTACTTCTGTAGATAAAAACTCTGCCATTGTTAGGTACCCATGATCAACATCAGTAAACAGCTTGCATTTAGTGCATAAAACACCTTGCCATCTCTCTAATTCATATTTTATATGTGGTATTCCTATTATATCAGCAACTTGTGATGCAATAACCTCTGAATAAGGTTCATTACCTGCATTTGCCGCTCCTGATGATCCCTTTTTATATAAATAGATTCCATCATTTAGTTGTCTCCACGCTTTACCTAACATTCCTTGTGTAGTTAATTCAGGTGTGTTTATTCTACCACCTAAAGATGAAGTGTTGCCAAAGAAAGTTATTATCCCTAATGATTCTTTAAATCCATTCTCATATAAATTGACACATGAAAAATCTTTGTCATACCAGCTTATTTTATCATTTGAATCCTTAATCCAGTACGTATCATTTAATGAAACTCCATTATTAATCTTTAAATAATCAAATGGATCTGGTCTATCACTAAGCATTAAAGCTTGTATTACGTTTTCTATATGTTCTCTATTCGTTGGAATAGGTCTGCTATCTAACCAAAAATCAAATATATCTATATTATCTTTTAATCTATACGGTAATATATTTCTATTTTCCTCATATATTTTTATAATTTCATACTTCTTATCAAGTGTATCAACTTTTTTAAAATCTATTAGAGGTTTATCTTTTGAATATAGCGTATATATATTCTCCATTATCTCACTCTCCCTCTTACATTCTACGTATATCTTTAATTATATAATAGCCTAGAAATTCTATTATAACAATATATTATATTAAAGTTTATAAGAAAGGAGTACCTACTGACACTTTGTCTATAGGTACTCTTTATTATCTATTCTTCACTTTCATTTGTAATTGAATATCCACTAAAATCATCAGCTGTAAGAATTATTTCAGAGTTTCTATACATCTCATCAATTATTGCTTCTGCTGATCCTTTATCTTCTGCTTCTATTGTGACTAATCTTCCTAATGTTTCTTCGATTAAAAAATTATATTTTTTCATAACTCTTTCTCCTCGTATAATATCTTTTTAAAATTTGAAAGGAGCCCCAAAAGGGAATCTCCTTCCCTCTTGGGTAAATTAATAATTTAGTTTTCTTATAACATTAATCGAGCCTTTAATATTTCTTTATTGGTATTTATATAATTATACATATCTTCTTCTTTTACTATGTCAGATTCTTCAATTGATTCTGGTGCTATATCAATACATAGCGAATCATCCATGTTCCCACTTACATCCCATGCTAGTGTATCATTCATTATAGTACATCTATTAATGAAAAACTCAATATCTTTCATTATAGGATATATATCCAATAAATTTTTTGCATCAAATAATCTTATGCTATTATCTTCATAACACACAAATACTTTATAATCTGCTCTTGGAACTACCTGAATTATTTCCATCACTTATTCCTCCCTAAGTGTATTTCATCCCATCTTTTTAATAAAAACAATTTATTCTCTATACAATATTTTGATATGCTAGACGCAATAGTAATTGGCAGAAATCCCTTGATTATTTTTCCATTACTAATGTTCATTTTTGCATTTGATTTTCCATATTTAATATGTATATGAGGTGGCTGATGGTCATTTACATAAATGATAATCTTTGCCCCTTTATAATTTGTAATAGTTGGCATTACTTCTCTCCTTAAATTATAGTATTTTCGAAATAGATTTTCAATAAATCTAATCTTTAAGTAGAGGTAATCGGATCATTTCTTGGAAGTAAAAGTGATAATATAATAAATTTCATTATTCCATATCTCCTTTTTAATAAAGGAGAATGAACCCCTCATAAGGGAAATTCATTCCCCTATGAGGTTTAATTATTGTGAAATTTTAGTAGTATATATTAAATTACTGATTAATACCATTCAGTCCAATATGTATCAGTATCTCCATCTCCATAGGCTTGTTCAAATTCTTCTAATGTCATATCATATTCTAGGCATTTATCACTACAATAGTAGTCCATTCCACCATCTATAACATAACCTTCTATCATAATCTTCAAGCAAGATGTACATACTCTAACTTCTAGAGCAAAGCTCTCTAATTCTTCCTGAATAGATGCTGCAAATTTATATCTTGCTACTCTATCTCTATCATTAAGAACATTATTCAATTTCAACCTTAGTTTTATTAGTTGAAAGCCGTTTGAATTTAATCCAATTAACAATTGCCTGTGCATTGTTATTACTAGTATCAAGGTATCTATTTAATCTTTCTATTAACTTCTGTTGCATTATTGTTCCTATCATTTATATTCCTCCTAAGCTGTTAATCTTAATTGACTAGAATCTATTAAATTAATATCTAAATTTACTGCTACAGTATGTTCTTGATTAACAATCCATCCATAGCTATTTAAATACATTTGTATATCTGATTCTTGTTTAAGTGTTGGTATATAAACACTTCCTTCAACTAAGATATTACTTAGAAGATATCTAAGCTCCTTTACAAAAGAACTTTCATTCTTTATCTTTTCTGCATTGTACACTAGAGTATCAGCTAGCTCTACATACGAATCTATATATTGTATATGTTCATTATAGCCTTTACTAGCCACAATATCACTAGCAGTATATATACAATCAGTTGCTTCAATACAGGCATAAAACAGGTCGATTTCTACTTCTGAAAATCTATTTTCCTCTATTTCTTCCCTAATAAATGACTTCATTATATTTAATTTTTCCATTATTAATTTCCTCTTTCTGTTAACTTTATCCTTCTGTTACTTATTTGTTCTTGTTATCTATAAGTCACTAACAATCTACCTTGTTAGTTATATCTATTATTTCTTTAATTGTCTTTGAATAAATCCTTTGTATTATCTCAAACATACTTTTTAGTAGTTTTACGTTAGTACAGCTCCAACTTGCTAAATACTCAAATGAATAGCTAGATGTATCAATTTCATGGACACTACAAATCATATATGCTACTGATTCTGCTACGAGTTCCTCTAGTGCATAAGGATCTCCCCCTGATTTCATTGAAATATCATCAATCTTTTCATTGTATTTCAAAACATCAACTTGGTAATGAGCATACTCATGAATTAATGTCTTTATCCTTTGACATATATATTTATCATTTTTTAATTCAGGATTAATATTAATTAACGTAGTTCCTGGTACATAATAGCCATTACTATTTGATTGCTCATAAGTAATTGGAATATCTATTATTTCATTCATTACTACTTCTAATGCTGCTGCATTAGCTGATTCTCCCTCTAATCTATTACAAATAGTTGGTATATCATCTCCGAATGTTTGATGTTGAGAATAAACAGGTGTTAATTTAAAGCCAGCACAATAGCTAGTTTCCTTAATATCTAATTCCTTAAGAATTGATACATTATCTAGTGCTACTTGCTTTACAGCTCTAAACTGCTCTATCTTACCTTGAACTTTATATATCTTTTTAACTTCTAATGAACTTTTAGATGTAGCTCGTAGTAATCCCTGTATCTCTTTACCTTCCATAGTTACTATCTCAAGCATATATACATATAGTCCTTTTCCACTATATATAATATCCCTTAATACAACGGTTAAATTAATCTTAGCCCCTACCTTCAATGACTTATAATTTACATATGGAATCTTTTTATCTCTCTCTAATTTCTTCTTAATTATAGGAGAGAATATCTCTAAAGGTATTTCTCCTGGCTTTATATCTCTTCCGAGTTCTTGCCATTGTTCAATACCTTTAAAGATTCCTACACTCTGTAGGGGTGGTTGTCCACCTCTTTCCATCTGGAGCATTTCATATTGCTGATTTGCAAGGATTATATTTTTAATAGAGTGGCTATAGTTCTTAGATTGGAACTTTAAAAATCTTTTAAAATTCTCATCATTAGCAACACCTAAAATACCTTCCTCAATATTTTTCAACATTTGCTCCATTTTATCTTCTGCTATTAAATTTTTCTTCATCTGTTATTTCCTCTTTCTGTTATCTTTTTGTTTATTGTTATCTACTCTGTTTGTTAAATTACTGTTGGTGAATTTAAATTACACCTTTCTCTTTTAAACTTGTGTACTTCCCATTAGAACCTATTATTATATGGTCAACTAATGTTACCCCTAATATCCTTCCACACTCTTTTAAACGAGTTGTTAATGATATATCTTCCTTACTAGGTGTTGGGTCTCCTGAAGGGTGATTGTGGCAAATAACTATACTTGCCGAATTACACTTTAATGCTTCCTTAAATAAAGTCCTTGGATCAACTATTGAAGTGTTAATTCCACCTTTAAACAAGTTTAATTTCTTAACTATTATATTTTTTGTGTTTAAACAATATAATCTAAGCACTTCTTGTTCTAAATACTCCATATCAGCAGCAACTTCAACAATATCCTTAGGTGATCTAATGTTATCTCCTGAAGTAATACCTATTCTCCTTGCTGATAGTTCAAATAATGCTTTGACCTTACTAAGTGTTACATCTGTAATACCTAGTAATTGCTTTATTTCCTTATCTGAATGTTGTACTAGATTAGCTAGTGAATAGATCTCATTTTCCTTAATTTTGTTAGCAACTTTCTCCCCTAAAATAAGTGATACTAGCTCTAACTCACTTAAAGTTTCTGCACTATACTTAGTTATCGTTTCTCTTAAAATTTCATTTTTCATCTGTTAATTACCTCTTTCTTATTATCTTTTTATACTGTTATCTTTTTCTTGAAAATAAAAAAACCTCGTAAAGCTCTAAAAAAGCCTTACAAGGTTATCTATCTCATTTGTTAATTACCACCACAGCCATATATATGACTTGGTTATTTGTTAAATACATTAAATTATACTTCTATATTTTATTCTATTATTTTTCTACCTTCAATGATAAATTAATTCCATATAAGGTATTTTAAAGTCTCTACTGTACTTAATTGGTTATTGTCTATCTATAAAAATAATATAGTAAATCAGTTAAATCATTAAATTAATCCCCTGAAAATGTTGGCATAAAAAGAGAAATACTACTTTGGTGGAGTAGTCTTTCTTTTAGTCTGTTATCATTTCTATTTATAAAAGCATCTTCTTTATTTACTTTATATCGTCTTAACAGTCCCTACTTTTACTACATATCCAACTAATAGTAACTGCAACTATTAAAATTATAAACCAAGGTGTGTACTTTTCTCGTCCCATGTACTTTCTTTTTTTAGTGGTTTCAATTAAATATCCATAATAAATTCCTAAGAATTCTCCTCCCGTTTCTTTATAAACATCTCTATAGTACTCTTGCTTTGGCACGTATCTTCTCCATACTCTAAGAATATGATTTGCAAAAGACATCGTTATAAAGAACGTTATAGGAATTAATATATTTATAATTAATGATCCATCTAACCTAAAGTCATTTATTATTCTACTTATTCCTATATATAAACCTAAGCTGCCCCATAATAGAGTAAACTTAATACTTGCATTATTCCATATATAATTAAATCCTAATTTAGTAACTAAAATAAACTCACTAAGAAAATTTTTCAATTTTTATTCCTCCAAAATCGTAGTTAAAATCCTATTATATAAGTAATAAACAAGATTTTATACAAGTAATTTTTGGAGGTATATTTTATTTAAATAATAAAATTCTTGTTATTAGTTGATACTATTTAAAGAAATAATTGATAGAGGTGTTATTAAAAATATGAGTAGAAAATTTAAAGTATTAGCCCGGAACCTATTACTTATAGTTGCTATAATAGTCTTTATAATATCCTTAATTAATGTTTATTCAGGAATAAAAGAATACTATAAAAATCATAAATTATATAATGATATCAATAGTCTTAATCCCTTTAATTCTAATGATTTGAATGTAGCTTATACTAAGTTAAAAGATCTGAATGAAGATTATGTTGGATGGCTATATATACCTAATACAAATATCAACTATCCTATAGTTAAGGGTATTGATAATTCATTCTATCTGAATCATAATTTTTTAAAGGAAGAAAGTAAGTCAGGCGCTATTTTTATTGATTGTAATGTAAATGAATTTGAAGATAGGAATACCATCATCTATAGTCATTATATGAAAGATGGAAGTATGTTTGCTGATTTACATAAAATATACTCTGACTTAGATAATTCTTTTAAAATTTATGTTGCAACTGACAATGAAGTTCTTAAATATGATATTTTCTCATTATTTAAAGATTCAGCTGATATAAATAATTATCAAACTTTTTGGAGTGATGATGAGTATTTAGAATATCTAAATACTTTGAGCAATAAGTCTAATATCAACTATAATGCTTCATTGAATATAAATTCTAATATAATTACTCTTTCTACCTGTGACTTTAACTATTCCAATGGAAGGCTATTAGTTATAGCTGTATTAGGGAAATAAAAGTTATAGAATTAAAATACATCTTATAACTTTTATATTACCTTTCTGAATGCATTAATTCATTATTTACAACTTTAAACATAATGAAATAATATATAAGAGTTATACACTTATTTTTTCTATAACTCTCTTTAATAACTATATCATATCTGTATTTTCTACACCTGCATTTACATTTCAATATGGAGCTACTGCTATCATCTTCTTTAGTATCAACTTTCATATAAGCTTGTCCATTTACATTCCAATATGGAGCTACTGCTATTTGTTTACAGTCCTTAGCAAGAGTTATCTTATATAAATTTACATTCCAATATGGAGCTACTGCTATCAAAAAGCTGACTTATATAAAAGGTGGTATGATAACCAATTTACATTCCAATATGGAGCTACTGCTATGAATCTATGCAATACAGAGACAATGCACAATCTATAAAAATTTACATTCCAATATGGAGCTACTGCTATGTAGTGAATTAATTAACGATAGTGGATGGACTACTACATTTACATTCCAATATGGAGCTACTGCTATTACAAAAATGACACCCATAAGAGACTTTTTCCAGATTTACATTCCAATATGGAGCTACTGCTATAAGCTACATTTAACGCTAACTATAATCAAGAAACAGATTTACATTCCAATATGGAGCTACTGCTATCTTAGGAAATTAAAAGAAATGCAGTTTTATATTAAAATTTACATTCCAATATGGAGCTACTGCTATCTATAAATTTATTTGATAAATATGCTTGTAAGAAAAAATTTACATTCCAATATGGAGCTACTGCTATTGATTTTACATATGGTGGCAAGACCATAACTACAAGATTTACATTCCAATATGGAGCTACTGCTATTTAATGATATTATAGGGGGCTAATTTTATGATAACAAATTTACATTCCAATATGGAGCTACTGCTATGAAAGAGTTATTAACTCCTAGTATTAGTGGTTTAGCAATTTACATTCCAATATGGAGCTACTGCTATCAGGTGATGAAGTGAGTGGTCAATATGCAGAATTTACATTTACATTCCAATATGGAGCTACTGCTATAGTTATATTTAAATTAGCGAGTTTTCTTTGCTCTTCTATTTACATTCCAATATGGAGCTACTGCTATCAAATAAAAAATAGGAGCGTGTAATATGAATAAATTTATTTACATTCCAATATGGAGCTACTGCTATTATTAGATACTACATTTACAGTTCAATTTACTGTAATTTACATTCCAATATGGAGCTACTGCTATTAATGGATAGAGGTGTAAAAATCCATATTATAAACAATTTACATTCCAATATGGAGCTACTGCTATTTAGTAAATTGATTAAATAAATTAGTTGTGTCTATTATTTACATTCCAATATGGAGCTACTGCTATCCTTGTTTAACCCTTCTAAAGAAATTATTATATGCTATTTACATTCCAATATGGAGCTACTGCTATTAATAAGCTTCATATCCTTGTTAATGGCGATTTAATTTATTTACATTCCAATATGGAGCTACTGCTATATAGTAGTATTGTATAAGTATAGTAATTGTAAAATAATTTACATTCCAATATGGAGCTACTGCTATTTTGTAAAAAATATCTATTAAATTTTCATTATATATATTTACATTCCAATATGGAGCTACTGCTATAATACATATTAACCGTACATACTAGACACCTCAAAATTTACATTCCAATATGGAGCTACTGCTATTAATACCAGTAAAAGCTTGGGAGTTATATGTATGTAATTTACATTCCAATATGGAGCTACTGCTATTTAATTGTTGTTTTATGTATTTACTAGACAATATTTCATTTACATTCCAATATGGAGCTACTGCTATTGCATTTCCGATTGTGTTAAAAAGTTGATTTTCAATAGACAATATTTCATTTACATTCCAATATGGAGCTACTGCTATCTACTATCAAAGCAACTCTTAAATACAATCTTTATACATTTACATTCCAATATGGAGCTACTGCTATTCTACATTCATCTAATATCTCTTCAACATAATCCATATTTACATTCCAATATGGAGCTACTGCTATAATAATTTCTAAGATCTATTTGTTCTTTACTCATCTTATTTACATTCCAATATGGAGCTACTGCTATAAAAGTTGAATAATATTAAAAATAATGCTAGACAAATTTACATTCCAATATGGAGCTACTGCTATTCTTTCTAACTTGTAAAGGTATCTATTAACCAAACTAATTTACATTCCAATATGGAGCTACTGCTATTTGATATTGTATCAATAGAAGAAGGTTTAAATAGATAATTTACATTCCAATATGGAGCTACTGCTATTTAAGTTCTCTTCCTGTCCCTTTGAAACTTAACACTATTTACATTCCAATATGGAGCTACTGCTATGGGTGGACACGCTACAAGAAACAGACTTGCAGCAGCATTTACATTCCAATATGGAGCTACTGCTATACCTATCACTTCCCCTAGTGCATAACCTATTTTGTAATTTACATTCCAATATGGAGCTACTGCTATGTTATATTTAAATTAGCAAGTTTCCTTTGTTCTTCTATTTACATTCCAATATGGAGCTACTGCTATTATGATAATAGCAATAATTTAATCTATAGTAAAATTATTTACATTCCAATATGGAGCTACTGCTATGTGGTAGAAATAGAAGAGATAGATTTTAAATCTAAATTTACATTCCAATATGGAGCTACTGCTATAAAAAGGAAGGTTAAGAGTTCGATAAATCCCTTGTAATTTACATTCCAATATGGAGCTACTGCTATGTACAAAACAAAGCAAGAATTGACGCATTTACTTAATTTACATTCCAATATGGAGCTACTGCTATCAAGTACAGGAATGAAAGTTAATGTAAAAGAAGGTAATTTACATTCCAATATGGAGCTACTGCTATATATATAAGGAGGGGTAACCCTTCTTATTTTAATATATTTACATTCCAATATGGAGCTACTGCTATCAAAGAAGTATTTTGTATTCAAGTAGAAGCTAAAAGATTTACATTCCAATATGGAGCTACTGCTATTCTAGCATTTTTAATCATATAAACACCTTCTATAACATTTACATTCCAATATGGAGCTACTGCTATTAGAGATTTAATTAAAATTAAAAG
>NZ_JBOFYU010000295.1:0-3430 GCF_051654825.1 Clostridium sp. | reverse complement strand
TTGAGGAAGGTCATACTCATGTTAAAGGATTCGGAGTTGCAAAAGTTTTAATTGATTCAGCTATTAGGAATCGCCTTCCTCGTACTAGAAATAAATACTTATTAACATCTTTAATTCGTATAAGCAAAGATAAGAAGTTTATTGATGAAGTGCAAAGCTTGATTGATGTTAGAGATAACAAAGGTAAACAAAATTATGTTATTAAAAAGTAGGTGATTAAATGTTGTTGAAAGTAGGATATGCAATTTTACTTATACTAAATATCATCACTTGTTTAAGCATAATTAGATTTACAAATAGATATGAAATTGTAGAAGAGGAAGCCGATAAATAGGTTTCTTTTTTATTGAGGTGAATAGATGTAAAAATAATATGTCGCAAGAGGAATGGAATATTTTAAAAGCGAATATAAAGGAGTATTTTATAGATGAATAATTTAGATTTTTTAAAAGGGGGTGGTGCTAATCCGTACAGAGTAGAAGTTGTAGACAATTCTTACTTAATCAAAGGTGATTGCTTAGAAGTTATGCAATGGCTTATAGATAATAATGTAAAAGTGGATGCTATTATAACAGACCCTCCGTATGGTTAGCACTAGGAACAACTGCTTGTAAGTGGGATAGCGTGATTCCATTTAGTGAAATGTGGACTAGGTTGAATAAACTTGTAAAACCAAATGGAGCTATCATATTGTTTTCTAGCAAGCCTTTTACTTTTGAATTAGGTAGTAGCAATATTAAAAATTACAAGCATTATTGGGTTTGGGATAAAGAAATATGTGGAGCGTTTGCACTTGCAAAAAAAAGACCTATGATTGTAACCGAAGATATATTAGTGTTTTCAAAAGATAATAATAAGGTAAATTATTACCCAATAATGGAAGATGCTTCCCCAAAAAATATTAGACCTGTAAATTTAGGAAGTTCATCTAGCGAAGCAACTCCTGTATCAAGCGGTGTAGCTAAAAGTGATAAAAATTACAATCCAAAAAAAAGATATCCTAAAAATATAATTAAATATTCAAAATATAACAAAGAATGTAATCAATTAAACAGGGTTCATCCAACACAAAAGCCTGTAGAAGTAATAGAATACCTAATAAAAACTTATACAAACGAAAACGAATTAGTTTTAGACTTCACTTGCGGAAGTGGTAGCACTGGTGTAGCAACTTCAAACACTAACCGAAAATTCATAGGAATTGAATTAGATAATAATTATTTTAATATAGCAAAAGAACGTATAGAAGGAGCTTATAATAAATAGGTTTCTTTTTTAATTTATACAGGAGGTGTTTAAATGAGTAAGTTAACAGAGAAACAAAAGGCATTTGCAGACTATTATATTGAAAGTTTAAATGCCACGGACAGTTATTCCAAGGCATACGAAAAGGACAATAGGAATACTTGTCAAGTAGAAGGTTGTAAGCTTCTAAGAAATCCTAAGGTAAAAGATTACATTGATGAAGTTATGGCTAGTAAAAATCAGTCGAGGATAGCTTCTCAAGATGAAATATTACAGATACTTACCGACATAGCTAGGGGTATTACAGAGGAAGAAGTAGTAAGTTTTAGTAATTTAGGTGAGGAATGTAGGACTACAAGAAAGCCAACTATAAAAGACAGAATGAGGGCAAGTGAGTTGCTAGGTAAGAGATATAGAATGTTTACCGATAAGATTGAAGCTAGTATTCAACAGCAAGTAGTATTTGAGGGAATAGATGAACTCGAGGACTAAGGAAGTTAGAATTAATATAGCCGATATAGTTGGTAAAGGTTATAAAACATTTTGGAATTACAAAGGTAGATATAAAGCTTGTAAGGGCTCAAGAGGTAGTAAGAAATCAACTACTCAATCATTATGGACTATATACAATATGATGAAGTATCCTTTAGCTAATACATTAGTCGTTAGAAGGGTTTTTAATACTCACAAGGATAGTACATGGACTCAATTAAAATGGGCATCTCATAAGCTTGGAGTAAGTCATTTATGGAACTTTAGCAAATCACCACTAGAAGCTACTTATATTCCTACTGGACAAAAGATATTATTTAGAGGATTAGATGATCCTATGAGTATAACTTCTATTACCGTTGAACATGGTTATCTTTGTTGGGTGTGGTTCGAGGAAGCTTTCCAGGTGATGAATGAAGATGACTTTAATAAAATTGATATGTCTATAAGAGGTGAATTACCTAAAGGATATTTCAAGCAACTAACTCTTACATTTAACCCGTGGAGTGAAAAACATTGGATTAAAAAAAGGTTCTTTGATTTAGCTTCTGATGATACTTTAGCTATTACCACTAACTATATGTGTAATGAGTTTCTAGGAGATGACGATAAAAAAGTTTACAACAAGATGAAGATTAATAATCCTAGAAGATACAATATAGAGGGGTTAGGTAACTGGGGTATTGCAGAAGGTCTTATATATGAGAATGTACAAGAGTTAGATTTCAACTATAAAGATATTTCAAGTAGACCTAGTGTCAAAAGTGCTTTCGGAATTGACTGGGGATACACAAACGACCCTACTGCTTTTATATGTAGTTTGGTAGACACAGAAGCTATGGAAATATATATCTTTGATGAACATTATCAAAAGGCTATGTCTAACAAGATGATAGCCGACATGATTAAATATAAAGGATATGCAAAAGAAACAATAGTCGGAGATAGTGCCGAGCCTAAGAGTATTGATGATATAAAACGTATGGGAATATATAGACTTAAAGGTGCAAAGAAGGGAAAAGACAGTATTTTAAATGGTATTCAGTACATACAAGATTTTAAAATATATGTACACCCTAAATGTGAAAATACCTTGATAGAATTATCCAACTATGTTTGGGATAATAAAAACGGTGTAGTTGTTAACAAACCAGTAGACGATTACAACCATTTAATGGATGCTTTAAGATATAGCCTAGAAGATATAAGGCTTGGTGGCAAAGCGTTCGATAGAAGCAAATACAACCTATAGGAGGTGTAAAAGTGCGAAAGATTAAACTTAATAAAGATACTGAAATAACACTAGATGTTATTAAATATGTATTAGAACAACATAAGAATGAAGCTGATAGAATCAACAAGCTTCAAAAGTATTATGATAATGATAATGATATAAAGAATAGAAGCTATAATAACGGAAATAAACCTAAAAATAAGCTAGCTAATCCATATGCAAGTTATATAACTGATACGGCGGTTGGATACTTTTTAGGTAAGCCAATAACTTATAACAATATAGAAAAATACGAAGCTATAGACATGGCTTTTAAATATAATGATGAATCTGATACAAATACTACTTTAGCAACTAACTCAAGTGTATGCGGTTACTCAATAGAGATGTTATATACAGATGAAGAAGCTAATGTTAGATTTACATCTATAAATCCTAGTGAATGTGCGGTAGTTTATG
>NZ_JBOFYU010000294.1:0-9073 GCF_051654825.1 Clostridium sp. | reverse complement strand
AGTTTGATTACTTTTTATTTTACTATCTGGGTCATTTACTATAATTTTATTATCCTTATCTACCCCAGTTAAAACTATAAAATGTCCACTTGTTGTAAATGTTCCTGGTCCCATAGTTGCAATAATAGGTTGTCCATTTCTTAAGGTATTTAAAATAGTATCTTCTCTTAAAGATAATTCTTCACCTATTAATCCAAAGCTTGCTGCCCCTAATGTCATAAGATCCCAACTTGATCCCACACCTTCTACTAAGTAACCACTTTCTAAGCTAGCATCTGCAATAATCTTTGGATTTATATCTGTATTTCCTGTAAGCCCTACTACTACCATTGCTAAAGATGTTGGCCCACACCCATTAATAGCAATAAAATCTGAACCATATTTATCATACCCCCATCTTTCATCCCATTGTATGAAAAGTGGTATTTCTCCATTCTTATAGTCCTTTTTTATAGATATAGTTTCATTTGTAGCTTCATTATAATTAGGATAATTTGCTACAAAACTTATAACCTCATCCTTTTTTGCCGCCAACTCTAAAAGCTCTCTTGGATATAAATTTATATTAGATAAAATCTTAATTACTTCTGGATAATCATTTACCTTACTTAATAACACTTGTATAACTTCATCTGGAGAATTTTTAACCTCATCTGGAACACCTGCTAATTTATCTACTATTTTAGGTTCATCCTCTGTTTTCTCAGGTGCTTCTACTACTTTAGCTTGTACATTTCCATTTGAAACATTACTAGCTATTTCATCATTTTCTCCATAAAATTTATATGCTAATACTGCTATAGCTACAACTAATATTACTCTTCTAAAAAATCTAATAATTTTTCTTTTTCTTCTTTTTCTTTTTAAATCTTTTAAATTACTCATACTTTATCTCCTTAGAAAAAAATTAGCAATATAAATGTTATTATAAATTCCAAAAAGCATTATGTCTATGAAAGTAAGTTATTTGTAATAAAAAAATTCACAACAATTGTTGTGAATTTTATATTTTTCTTGTAAATATATTATTTTTAGAATATTTTACTATTTATTAAGTTAGAATTCCATCTGATAAGTTCACTATTCTTTTGCTCCAATTAGCTACGTTAATATCATGTGATATCATTATTATTGTATGTCCCTTTTGATTTAATGCTTTAAATAACTTTAATATTTCTTTCCCTGTTTCTGAATCTAATGCCCCTGTTGGCTCATCTGCTAATAATATTGTTGGTTTTGTTACCAATGCCCTTGCTATTGCTACTCTTTGCTGCTGCCCACCTGAAAGTTCATTTGGCTTATGTGAAATTCTATCTTCAAGTCCAACCATCTTTATGCTCTCCTCTGCTAACACATTAGCTTCTTTTTTAGACATTCCCCTTATTAGAAGTGGCATTATTATATTTTGCAAAACAGTATATTGATAAATCAAATGATATTTTTGAAATATAAACCCTATATTTTTATTTCTTATTTGTGCCAATTCTTTATCGCTACAATTATGAACTTCAACATCATTAATATAATATTCTCCACTACTTGCAGTGTCCATTCCACCAATAATATTCATTAATGTAGATTTTCCTGAACCTGACGCTCCTAAAATAGTAATAAACTCTCCTGAGTTAACTTCTAAGTTTACATCCTTTAAAACATGAAGTGAGTTTTCTCCCACATTGTAATACTTATTTATATTTTTTAAATTTATTATTGTACTCATTATTACTCCACAATATCAACTTGGAATACTACCTCTGAGCTTCCTGTAGTTTTTGTATAAACCCTTATTACTGCACCATCTTTTATATCTGACATCTTAATTTCCTTTCCTGTTGTAAAGTCAAATATCTTTGCTCCAGCTGGAATAACTAAGCTTTTACTTTCACCTGTATATTCTAATTCAGATTTAGTTTTACCATCGTTAATTATTTCTTCCTTCATTGCTACTCCAGTTCCTCCTACTGCCTCAAATGAATTACCTGTCGCTTCAGTAGCTTCAACAGTTTCGCTTACAACAACACTTGCTCCTATATCTGTAGCTCCACCATCAGTAGATGATGAATATGTTAATCCACCATTTTCTTCACCTTCGCCACCTTCAATATTAATTATATTTTCTTTTGCTAAATTTAACTCTATTTCATTTCCTACTTGCTTTTCTACCTTACCAAAATAAGTATTTGCTAGCGAGTTTTCATTTACTGTAGTTTGATTTTCTTCTTTATTTTCATTTGACTTTGAACATCCTACTGTTCCTAACATCATTATACTTAATATTATTAATAATCCTTTTTTCATTTTAATCCTTCCTTTTTATATTAAATTTAAAGCTTCTATAGGCTTTAATGTTGATGCCTTATATGCTGGGTATATCCCAAATATAGTTCCTGTCAATATTGCAAAAATAAGCGCTATTACTTGTCCAGATATTGATGGACTCACTGGTATATCTGTGTATTTCATAAGTGGCATTAAATAATAGCTTAAGAGTACCCCCACAATTCCTGCTAATATGCTTATTATCACGGATTCTAATAAAAACATTAAAAGTATATTTTCCTTTGAGCTTCCTAAAGCCTTTAATATTCCTATTTCATTTGTTCTATCCTTAACTGATAAAAATAAGACATTCATTATTCCTATGCCCCCAACAATAAATACTATTGTTGCTACAGATATTAAAAGCATATTCATAGTTCTTGCTGACTTTGTTGCTGCATCTATACGACTTCCTGCATCTTCTAAAATATACATATTGCCATCATCTAAAACATAATCTAATGTACTTTTCATTTCTGCCATAGCCTTATCTATTAAATCTACATCTAACGCCATTCCAACAATTTGTGGTAAGCCTCCTGATTTAGATAAATTCTTTTCTGCTGTTGTATATGGTATAAATATTGAATCATCAGCACTTACACCTTGTATACCATCACCTTTTCTTTCTAAAACTCCTATAACTGTATATTTAACATTTTCTATTTTAATAATATTTCCTACAGCATCTTCTGCTCCCATATAATACTTATTTGCTAATGAATCCCCTATTACAGCTACATTAGTTTCATCCTCTACATCTATATCTGTAATATCTGTTCCATAAGCTAAGTTAAAATTGGATACTATTGAATAATCCTCTGTTACTCCAATTATTGTTGCATTTTCCTTTTGTTTATTTATAATAGCCTCACCATAGTTTGTACTCCTTAAATAAATTCCTTTAAGAGCTGTACTTTCATCCATTATTTGCTCCATATGTTTTATTGTAAGCCTAGGTATCTTATTAAAATCTAAGTTTGAAGCTAATGAATAATCTGGATTAACATATATTGTTTCTGCGCTTAATCCACTAAACTGTGCCTTTACTTCTTCTTCACCTCCTCTTCCAATTGCTATAACCATAACAATAGTTGCTGACCCTACAATTATTCCTAAAGAGGTAAGTATTACTTTGAACTTATTTTGAAGTATATTTACTAATACAATCTTTAATATTTCAATAAATCTCATTTACCTATCCTCCTATTACAACTACATCACCTTCATTTAATCCACTAACTACTTCACTATTTCTTCCATCTGAAAATCCTGTTACTATTTGAACTTCCTTTAAGTTTCCTTCTAAATCTTTAACCTTAACTACTTGGTTTCCATCCTTTAAGGTTATAGCCTTATTAGAAAGCATAAGAACATCTGTAACTTCCTTTAATATAAATTCAGCATTTGCAGTCATTCCTTCTAATAAGTCAAAACCTTTTGAGTCTACTTCTACAATAACCTTATATGAAGTACTTCCCCCTTCTGTATTAGGCTTTAAATTTATTAATTTTATCTTTCCTTTAAACTCTTCATCTTCATAAGCTGAAAGTTCTAAACTTACATTTTGCCCCTCTTCTATTTTGCTAATATCACCTTGAGATATAGTTATTTCTGCCTCTGTTTTTTCTAAGCTTCCTAAAGTAACTACAGGATCATTAGGCATAATTACAGTATTTAAAGCTCCCACTGCCATTACTATCCCTGTTTCTTCTGCATATATAATAGGCTCTACCTTTAATTTTTCTAGCTTGTTTATTTCTTTATAAATCTTTTCAACTTCAAGCTCTGCAAGCCTTATATTATTATCAGCATCTTTTATTGCAATATTATTTTTTTCATTATTTATAGCTTCTCTTTTTTGTTCATCAGCTATTTGAGTTCCTCTATTTGCATCAAGTGTATTTAGGTTATTTCTTTCTCCTTCAAGTTGATTTTCTAATCCCTTCTTTTCTTCCTTTAAACTATTTATAGTTAATCTTGTATTTTCAATTTTTTCCTTATTTTCACCTTCGTTAGATAATAAGTTCTTTAGTTCATTTTCTGATGTAGATATTTTATTTTCACAATCATTTAAGCTTTTTTCGATATTATTTATCCTTGAAACTATATCATTTCTGCTTACTTCATATTGATTTTTATTTACTTCTGAATCTGAATTATTATTTAGTCCTATTAATACTTTTGCATTCTTAGCTTGTTCTAATGATATATTTGCCTTTTCTAAATTTGATCTTTGCTCAGCTAGCTTTTCTTCTATAGCATCCATAGAAATTTTAGCTAGCTTATCTCCCTTTTTAACCTTTTGACCTTCATTTGCATATAATTCTTCAATAATTACTTCATTTTCAAAGCTTTTCTTTATTTCCTTTAGCTTTATTATTCCTGAACCATTTGTTCCTGATCTAATGTTTCCTCTTGTAACTGTGTACTCTCTTAACCTTGTAACTTCATTATTATTTTCACTAGCCCTTGCCTTACTAAAGTAAACACCTGATACTGCTAAAAATAAAATTGGTATTATAATTACTAATGTTTTTTTACTTATAAATCCTTTATCCTTCTGCACTCTTCCTTCTCCCTTCTTTATATAAACAAACTTATTAGCTTCAGATTTAGTTTTAACTCCACCTGAAGGTTATAACCCTTATCTATGGACGCATACAGTGTCATCTCCCTCCAAAAGATAAGGAAGTGTTACAACTGCTAGCCATAAGATACATTAATTGTAATAAATAAAGAGTTAAGATAGAGTTAAGACAGACTTAATTCCAAATAAAAATAAGCATCACCATATTACTGATGACGCTTATAAATGTTATTATTTATCTATATATCCTTTAAATAATTAATTTTAAATTTAATTTGGAATGTACTTCCTTCATCTTTATTTTTTATATATTTTATAGTTCCACTATGATTTTTTATAATATTACTTGTAATTGCTAATCCTAAGCCTGTTCCACCAATCTTTCTAGATCTAGATGAATCAACTCTATAAAATGGTTCAAATATATATTCTATTTTTTCTTCTGGAATTCCTATTCCAGTATCCTTTATATTAATAATAGCATCACCATTTTCTTCAAAACTATCTATATAAATTTCACCCTTATCCTTATTATATTTAATAGCATTTTGAATAACATTGCTTAATGCATGAGTAATCATTATATTATTTCCAACTATATTTATATTCCCTTTATTTAAACTTACATTAATATTTTTTTTATCTATTTCTTCTTTTAAATCCTTTAATATTTCTGTAAATACAAAATCTATATTAATATTGTCGTTGAAGTCATATTCCCTTTTAGCTGCTATTAAAAATAAATTATCAACTAAATTAACCATCCTATCTACTTGACTTTTAAAAACATCAACTGTATAAGCATAGTCTTCAATAGTAGGATTTTCATCCATTGATAATACATCTATATTAGTTTTTAATACTGCCAATGGTGTCTTTAACTCATGAGCCGCATCTGCTGAAAACCTCTTTTGACTTTCAAATGCCTTATCTATTCTATCTAACATTATATTTAATGAATCTGATAATTTACTTAATTCATCCTTTGTATTAAATCCCACTATTCTATTTGAAAGCTGATTTTCATTTATATCTTTTATTTGATTACTTAAGCTTTTAACAGGGTTTAGTAATTTACCTATTATAAAATAAGTAAAACTTCCTCCAATAATAATTACTATAATCATAACTAACATAGCATTATATCTAAAATTAACCTGCGCTGTTGAAACTACTGTTGAAATAGCCATAGCTCCCTGAATAGATTCTATTGATTGAGTTACCTCACTCTTTATTTCATCTTCATAAAAAACATCCTTATTTAATTCATCCTTCCCATTAACACTATGTAAGCTAATTGATTGAATTGGATTTACGAAACTTGCAAAGGCATTATTTACAGATAAGCTAGTTGTTATAATAGTAACTACTATTATAATTAATGTTGTCATTAATGTTAGCCTTAATCTCAATGATAAATTCTTAATCATATTTTAATCCTCACCTTTAATTATATATCCTACGCCTCTAATATTACTTATAATATCCTCAGTACAATAAGCTGAAAGCTTTTTTCTTAAAGCACTTATATGGACCTTTATAACATTTGAAAACATATCACACTCACTATGCCATACATGCTCTATTAATTCTTCTGCACTTACAACTCTTCCCCTATTAGTCATAAGATATTCTAGGATTGAAAATTCCTTTGGTGATAAGTCTATCTTTTTTCCGTCTCTAGTTAAAGCTATTCTCCCTGGGATATCCACCTTTATATTTTCACAACTAAGCTCTGATGATTTTTGAATAAAGTTTCTTCTTAATAATGACCTAACTCTTGCTGCTAACTCTCCAAAGTCAAAAGGCTTTACTAAATAATCATTTGCACCCATATCTAAACCTTTTATTCTTTCATCAAACTTTGACCTTGCTGATAAAATAATAATTTTAGACTCCTCATCCTTTTTTCTTATATTAGATAATATATCTAACCCGTCCATTGATGGTAAGTTTAAATCTAATATTATTAAATCATACTTATTTATAAATGTTAGCTCAAGACCTTCTTCTCCGTCACTTGCTATATCAACTACATAATTTAATTTTTCAAAACCTCTTTTTAATGCACTTGCTAAATACTCTTCATCTTCTATAATTAATATCTTCATAATAATCCACCTTTAAAATAACAATTCTAATTTAACTATATCATTGCTTTAGTTAATTTTTAGTTAAGATAACCTTAATTATACCTTTCTTACTATATTATTAAATATTATTTATATCGCAAAATACTATATTGTCCACATGTAATAAATCATTTTTTCTTTTTATATACTTTATAAAGATTGTTTTTAGCAAATTAAAGGAGAAGATCAATTATGATTAATGATAAATTTTTTAATGGTACTATGATGCAATATTTCCATTGGTATTTACCTTCCAATTGTGGGCTTTGGAATAAAGTTTCTAGAGACGCAACTTATTTAAGCCATATTGGAATAACTTCTTTGTGGCTACCACCAGCATATAAGGGCAATGAAGGCATAAATGATGTTGGCTACACAGTTTATGACCTTTATGATTTAGGAGAGTTTAATCAAAAAGGTTCTGTTAGAACTAAATATGGGACTAAGGATGAATACTTAAATGCAATTAATTCATTGCATAAAAATAATGTTCAAGCTTATGCTGATATATCTTTTGAACATAAAATTGGCGCTGACCAATGTGAGCCTGTAAAAGCTATTGAGTTTAGCAGCTATAATAACTTTCTTCGACGAAGTGAGCCTATAGATATTTTAGCTTGGACTAAATTTACCTTCCCTGGAAGAAGCAATAAATATTCTTCATTTAAATGGGACTGGACTTGCTTTGATTCAGTAGATTGTGATCAAGGTTCCTGCAGATTATCATTATTTAAGTTTCTAGATAAGGCTCACACTTCAAGTATTTCTAATCCCCAAGATAACTCCAATTATCTTATTGGAGCACATGTTGACCTTAATAATACCCATGTTAGAAGTGAACTTATTAACTGGGGTGATTGGTATTTAAATTTTACTGGAATAGATGGATTTAGACTTGATGCAGTAAAGCATGTTAATAATAATTTTTTAAAGGATTGGGTTGAGACACTGCGTTATAAAAGTGGAAAAGAGCTATTTTCTGTAGGAGAGTATTGGCATCCTGATATAAATGTATTAACTAACTATATATCATCTACTAATGGTAAAATATCTTTATTTGATGTTCCTCTTCACTTTAACTTTCAAAAGGCAGCTTCAAGTAATGGTGAATATGATATGAGAAATATTTTAAAGGGAACATTAATGGAAAGCTCTCCCATTAATGCAGTTACCTTTATAGATAATCATGACACACAAAAAGGTCAAGCTCTTGAATCTTATGTTCTTAACTGGTTTAAGCCTCTTGCTTATTCAATAATACTTCTAAGAGCTGAAGGATATCCTTGTGTTTTCTATGCTGACTATTATGGAGATGGCTTAAAGGGATCTATCCCTCCAATGAATGATATTTTAGATAAGTTACTTTTAACTAGAAAAAATAAGGCTTATGGACAACAAAATGATTATTTTGATCATGAAGACATAATTGGCTGGACTAGAGAAGGTAATGAAGATCATAATGATTCTGGATTAGCAGCAATACTTTCAAATGGCTCTGAAGGATTTAAAGATATGTATGTTGGAAAACAATTTGCAGGTGATTTTTTCTATGACATACTAGGTAATAAAAAAGAGCTAGTTAAAATTGATAATGAGGGTATTGGACGCTTTACTGTTAATTCCTCTAGTGTTTCTGTTTGGGTAAAAAATGATGACAAGCTTTCTAAATTTCTTAAAATGATATTAGAATAAGAACTCCCCCTATTTTCATAGGGGGTTTCTTATTTTCAGTTTTTAAATTTACTTTTAAGTAATTTAACCATTTCTTCTTTATTTTCCTCTAATTGCTTAAGTCGATTAACATTTGCTCCTGATGGATGTGGAAACCCCTTAAGTATCTGGTCTTCATTTATAATTTTTTCCTCTACTAGCTTATCTAAAACTTCTTCAACAGCCTTTCCAAGAGGTATAAGTAAAATTTCACTTGGATTATTTAAATTATTAAATTCCTCCTTAAAATTATTACAAACATATTCCATTAAAAACTTACTCTTTATTAGTTTAGGAGTATGACCTGTATAATTTTCTCTCT
>NZ_JBOFYU010000293.1:0-12156 GCF_051654825.1 Clostridium sp. | reverse complement strand
AGGCTTGATGGATATGGTTTATGCAAGATGATTAAAAGAGCAGATGAAGAAGTAGGGATTATATTTTTAACTGCTTTAGGAGATGAAGAAAGTGAAGTAAAGGGATTTGATTTAGAAGCTGATGATTATATATCAAAGCCATTTTCTTTTAATATTTTAATTAGGAGAGTAGAAGCAGTTTTAAGAAGAAAGAAAAAGGAAAAGTCAGAAAAGGATAGATTAATTTTTGATAAGCTAAGTTTAGATAAACAAACCTATAAAGCTTTTATAGATGAAAATGAAGTAGAGCTTACATTAAAGGAGTTTAATATATTAAAGCTATTAATATTAAGTTATCCAACAGTAGTTTCTAGGGAAATGCTTATAGAAAAAATATGGGGATATGATTATTACGGAGATACTAGAGTTATAGATGCCCATATGAAAAATATAAGAAAAAAGATTCAAAAGGATTATATTAAAACTGTAAAGGGAGTAGGATATGTCTTGGAAAAATAAGTGGAACAGTATAGGAATAAAAAAGAAGATATTTGTTAGTAGCGGAATAATAATGACTGCTTCTTTTATGATTTTATATATGTGTATTTATATATTTATGCCAAGAGTATATAACGGATATATAGTTAAGAAGATAAATAATAATGTTAAAGTCTTAGAAAAAACATTAAGTGAAGAAGAGTCAATTGATTTAATAGATGTTTTAGATAAGTTTTCATATGATAATAATGTGCAGCTTATATTATTTGATAAGGAAGAAAATAATGATGTAAAAAATATTATTTATACATCATTTAAAGGTGGAATGAAAAATCCAAGTAAGATCCCTTTTTTACATAATGATAATGGAATGTTCAATGTAAGAGTAGGTGGAGAATATGATGATCCATTTCAAGCGCCAGTTATAAATAATAGTAAAAGGGAAAATTTAAATATTAGAAAATCAGTATTTATAAAAGTATTAGGAAATGAATATAATATGGCAGTCCATGTTCCTGTAAGTCCAATAGAGCAAATAACTACAGTAGTGGAGCTTTTCTTTCCTTTTGCAATAGTTGCAATAATAATAATTTCAATAATAATATCTATTTTTTATTCAAGATTAATAAGTAAGCCATTAATAAGTATAAATGATGTTGCTAAAAAAATGGCTAATTTAGATTTTGAAAATAAGTTAGAAGTAAAGGGTGATGATGAAGTAGGGCAATTATCTAGTAGCTTAAACTTAATGAATAAAAACTTAAAGGAATCCTTTGAAAGAATGGAAGCAGAAATAGAAAGGGAAAGAGCTTTAGAAAAGGAAAGAAGAGAATTTATAGCTACAATATCTCATGAATTAAAATCACCTATTACAATAATAAGTGGACAATTAGAAGGTATGATTTATAACATAGGTAAATACAAGGATAGAGACAAATATTTAAAGGAATCCTATGATGTAACTCAAAATATGAGAGAGCTTGTGCAAGAAATTCTTTATTTAAGTGAAAGAGAAAATGTAGATTATAAATATAATTTTACTAAAGTAAATTTAAGTCTTTTATCAAGAAATGTAATAAATAGATTAAGTTATTTTATTGAAGAAAAAAATATGGCTTTAGAAACATATATAGAAGATGATATTTTTATAATGGGTGAAGAAAAGTTATTAAGGAAGGTTATAACTAACATTATTAAAAATGCAATAACACATTCACCTAAGGAAGAAAGAATTATAGTTACTTTAACTAATTCAAAGTTAACAGTAGAAAACACAGGAGTAATTATAGCGGAAAGAGATAAGGATGAAATTTTTAATGCTTTTTATAGAGTAGACAAATCAAGAAATAGAAAAACTGGTGGATCAGGATTAGGGTTATATATAGTAAAATCAATTTTAGATAAACATTCAAATATAGAATATAATATAAAATCAAAAGATAATTCTGTAATATTTATAATGAAATTTACAGAAAAATTGCTTTGATTTTTGGGACCATAGAAATAAAATTAAAATTTTAAAAAGACATGTTTTAAGTTTGTATTTTTAATATATAATAATTAATACAATATATTTAAAAGTGATTATTTCTAATATTATAAAATCTTATCTTGTATGATTAAGTATATTTGGGTAATATCTATTATAATAGTTATGAGTAGAATAAGGGGAGTGTGACATAATGGAAAGTATAGGACTTGGAATATTAAGCTTAATGGCATTAATAACATTAGCCGGTGGAGCAGCATTATATGGAGTTAAAATGAGAAATAGAAATAAAAACTGGGGAAAAGAGCAAGATGAAGAGAAGAAGTAAGAGTGAATAGTTAAGAAGTTATAGGGAAAAGTGAAGAGTTTTTTGGATAAAACAAGCCTTCTACAATTTAGATGTAGGAGGCTTGTTTTATATATTTATAGATATTTTATATCATTAATTTGAATATAAGAAATCATGAATCTCTTTAGTAGTTTGTTCTTTATCAATTAACATATGATACATATCAGTCCACACAGTTTCATACTCACCATCTAATGGGAAACGAGATTGTTCTATAGCGTAATTTCTAGCAGTTATTAAAATACTATTAAGTGAAAAAATCTCTTCATTAGTTAAGTTTGTAGAAACATAAGGTAATAAATCATTTGCTATTGAATTAATATCTAGAATAGATAAATTCTTTGACTTTTCAAATAAATTTAATATAACATCTCTTTGTCTTTCTGTTCTTTTAAAATCTCCACCATCTGTAGCTCTAATTCTGCAGTAAGCAGCTATTTGAGTTCCATTTAAGCTTTGCATTCCAGGTGAAGTTAATAATTCTGTAGTAGTTTCATTACGTTTATCAATGCTTTTTATGTATCTATTAATATGCTCTAATTCTCCAGGAGTAATTTCAATTTCCATGCCACCTAATCTATCTATAATAGAAGGAAGTTTTTTTAAGTCAACTTGTATAAACTTATCTATTTTAAGATTAAAGTTATAGTTAATTGTTTTTAAAATAAGGCTTGGACCACCAGATGACATAGTATAATTTAAGTTTTGCTGACCACTTCCGTTTGGTAAATCTAAGTACATATCTCTCATTAAAGAAAGTAAGTTTATTTTACCTGTATTTTTATTTATAGATAAAATAAGTGTAGAATCAGCAGCACCAATAGTTTCACCTGAATAATCTGTTCCAAATAAAGCTATAGTAAATACATCTTGTTGTTCTTTGTCAAAGTTAGTTTCAGCATTACTAGGATCTAGTTCAGTATCAGTAACATCTTTTCTATCTATGGATACTCTTTGGACCTTATTGCCTAAGTAGCCTACATAAACTGAAGCCGAAATAATTGATAAAATAATTAAACTAATAAAAGTTAAAAAAATAGTTTTTCCTATTGATAATTTTCTTTTCATAATATCTCCTTTTTAAAAAGGAAATATGTAATTAAAGTTAATATGTAAGTAATTAATATTATAAATAAAAAATATTCTATTATCTATATTAAATATAAAAATAATTATAAGAATTATTCCAAATAAAAAAAGATGATGGCTGTATTAATGGTATATAATGGGGGAAAGGTTGGGGAATTGCCATCATCTATCTTAAGTATGAACACTAAAGAATAATTATATTCAATAGCATAAAATATTTATTTAAATTATTTTTAGTAAAAGAATTTATCTTTTACAAAAATCTGATTAGATAATAAATGCAAAGGTAATACTTTAAAATAAAAAATAGCACTAAGATAAAGGATGGTATTACAAGATGAAATTATTGCTTAAAGGTTTAATTATTTGTTTTCTTATTAGCTTTATTACTAATATAAATGTAAATGCTTCAGAGGAACAGGAAAGATTAGAAAGTCAGCTTCAAGAAATAGGTATAGAGGATAACTATAGTGAAAATATTGCTGAGTATGTATATTATTATGTATTAGATGATAAAAAAATTGAAGAAGTGGTTCAAAGAGGAGAAAAAATAGCGTCTACTGTAGAAAATAAATCTTCATTAACAGATTTTAAATTTAATGATTTAATATCTATTTATAATGATTTTAATTTTATAACAAAAGCCTTAAACTTAAAGTTAAACTTTAATTTAAGAGATATGAGCATAGAAATAAAAGAAAAAAATAATAATACAGTTTTAATAAAAGCAAACCTAGAGCAAATAAGTGATTATTATAATAATTATGTAGATGACTTTGCACAAGATGGAATAATGAATATAGTTAAGGACGAAAAAAAGCAAAAGGAAGAAAAGTTAAAGGTAGCCCCTGTTGGGAATATGAATTTTAATAATAATAATCTAGAGGCTAAATATAACAACAGTGAATTAGCCAAAGCAAATTATATAGAAAATAAAAGGGATACTTTAAAGGATGAAAATAATGAAGAAAAAGAAATAAGTGCTGCTGGAAACTATAAGAGCAGTGAAAATGAAAAATCCTTAAAATCACAGGATGTAAAAAATGAAGGCAAGTTAGAAGGAAGTGATGGTTTATCACAAGTTAGCAATAATAATACTGTTAATATAAATAAAGAAGAAAAAGAAAGTGTTTATAATGATAATATAGAAGACGGTAAAATTCAAAATGTTAATAGTAGCATAAATGAAAGTGAAAATAGCACTACTGGTGTTAGTAATGTAAATAGAGATAAAAAGGATATAGCTGATATTTTAAATGATGAAGAAAGTAATGAAGTAATGAATGATTTAGTATATACTAAAGATAATGTTGATACTTTATTATGGATTGCAGTAATAATTATTGCATTAATTGGAGTATTAGTTTCAGCTAAAAGATTAATTAGGGGTTGATTTAGTCAACTCCTTTATTGTATTAAAATTTATTATAAGAAGGTAAGGATTATGAAGAATAGATATTTTGAATTTATACCATTAATAAAAAGAAAAGAAGAAAAAAATGATTTAATGTTTATATTTGAAAAGGGAAGTTTATTATTAAAAAAGATAAATGACACTTTAAGTATTCCTATTAGATCAGATATAAATGATGAAGTTTTAAATAATAGTATGATTCATTGTATGGGTGAATTTAATAAGATTGGATGTTATGCAGTAGAGGGAGTAAATATTGATAATATATCTAATGATTTTGAATTAGTAGATTTATATGAGTCAGGCGTAATTTTAAGTGAAGATATGTTTTCTTTAGCAGGAAGAGGTAGACAAATAATACATTTTAATCAGCAAAGTAAGTTTTGTGGTAAATGTGGATCTAAGACTATTGATAAGACAGATGAAAGAGCAAAGATTTGTACATCATGTGGAAATTTAATTTTCCCAAGTATATGTCCAGCTATAATTGTTGCAATTACTAAAGGTGATGAATTACTTTTGGCTCATAATAAGAATTTTAAAAATAATATGTATAGTATAATTGCTGGATTTGTAGACCAAGGTGAAACCCTTGAAGAATGTGTTAAAAGAGAAGTATTTGAAGAGGTTGGAATAAGAGTTAAAAATATTAGATACTATAACAGTCAGCCCTGGGCATTTCCTAATTCTTTAATGGTTGGATTTATTGCTGAATATGAAAGTGGAGAAATAAAGGTAGATGGAAAAGAAATAGTCCATGCAGGGTGGTTTAAGGAAGGAAATTATCCAACACTTCCAAGAAAGATGTCCATTGCAGGAAAGATGATAGAAGCCTTTAGAAAGGGAAGTTTAACTTAAGATATTTTCAAACATAAGTTAAATATGTAACATTTATAATAATAACTTCATAAAATATACTATGTAGTATATAACCTAATAAATCATAAAATTAACTTAGATTTAAACTATAAGATAAGGTTTATACGATGGCTAGCCGTTGTAGCATGAGGTATAAAGAATGAAGGGATATAAGAATATAAACGAGATTAGAGGAAGAGAAAAGAGAGAAGAAGTCAAGGTTTATAAGAGAAGAAAAAAGGGAAATGGAAAAAGAGAAAATGCTAAGGATTATAAAAATGGTGAAGCTGTAAAAAAGCTTAAGGATATATATTATAAGAAAAATGAAGTTGTAAAAGGATATACTATAATTAAGATTATAGGTGCAGGAAGATATGGAATTGCTTATTTAGCTAAAGGTGAAAATGGAAAACTTGTTGTAATAAAGCAACTGAAAAATGAAATGTTAGAAAGATCAAGAAGTAAGTTGTTTTATGAAAAGAGTATAATGAAAGCTTTAGATAATCCTTGCTTTCCTAAATATATAGGTAGCTTTAAGGATGAATATAGAGAAGGCTATATAATGGAATATATAGAAGGAAAAGTTTTTGAAGATATTTTAGCTAGAGAAAACTATAGATTTAATAGAGAAGAAATTTATAAAATTGCAGGTCAAATAATTGATATTATAGAAATATTACAGCAAAACAATATTGTACATCGAGATATAAGAATGCCAAATGTAATTGTAAAGGAAAATGCTGACTTAGTTTTAATAGACTTTGGACTAGCTAGATTTATAGATGGAGATAAGTATGAAAAGGATGTAGATTATTGGTATTTAGCTGATTTTTTAATTCATCTTTATTATTCATTTTATAAAGGTAATGATGAAGACGAAAAGCCTTGGAATGAAGAGTTAGATTTAACTAAAAATGAAAAGATATTTTTAGAAAAGCTTATGGGGATAAATGATAGTTACGATGATATTAAAGATATAAGAAAGCAATTAGATATAATAAAAAATGAAAATAAATAGATTCTTTAAACCATGTAATTAGTAGAGTAGGATAAAATAGAATACTTAATAATTACATGGTTTAACAATATAAAAATATATTTATAAGATATAAAAAACATTAAACATAATTTGAAAAATGTAACATAATTACTATGTTAAGCATAATATATATTAAGTAAATGATAAAAATCACTTACAAAAGATGAAAATAATGAGAGGTGTTTTATATGAAATATTACCAAGAACAATCATATAGAGGTCACAACTATTATAAGAGAAGAAGTTCAAGTAGTCATTCAAGTAGTAGCTCATCAAATAGTAGTTCATCATATAGTAGTTCAAGTAGCTCAAATAGTAGTTCATCAAATAGCAGAACAAGTAGATCAAGTGGATCAAATAGTGGATCATCATACAGCAGTTCAAATAGTAGTTTATCAAATAGTAGTTCAAGTAGATCAAATAGTGGATCATCTTATAGCAGAACAAGTAGATCAAACAGTAGTTCATCATTTAGCAGCTCAAATAGTAGTTCATCATATAGCGGATCAAACAGTAGTTCATCATATAGCAATTCTTCATATAGTGGATCATTTAGTAGATCAGAATCAGATATTTGGTAGTATTTAAATAAAGCTATATAATTCGATAAGATAAAGTTATATAAAACATACAATTATAAATTGGTATAGTTGTATGTTTTATTTAGATTACTTTCAATAAAGATAAGTTAAATTTTTATTAAGGAAATTAACTTCTATCAATAAAGTATAGACTTAGTTTTTAAATACTTTAGACATAAAAAGTTAATACTATTAAAGAATTTTTTAGGATTTTTGATTGTTGTGATGTGGTATTATATATATATCGGTATAGTTAATTTTATATCTTATAATTAGTTTAATTAATGATAAAATGTATATTTAGTCAATGTGTAGGGAGGATTTTAAATGAGTAAGTATATTGAATTTATAGATGTTAAAAAGGTTTATAAAATGGGGGAAGTAGAAATAAATGCTTTAAGTGGAGTTGATTTTTCTATTAATAAAGGAGAATTTGTTATTGTAGCTGGTGCAAGTGGAGCAGGTAAAAGTACAATATTAAATATCTTAGGTGGAATGGACCAAGCTACCACAGGAAAGGTTATAGTAGATGGAAATGATGTGACTTCATATTCACAAAAGGAGCTTATTACATATAGAAGATTTGATATAGGGTTTGTTTTTCAGTTTTATAATTTAGTTCAAAACTTAACAGCTCTTGAAAATGTAGAATTAGCAACTCAAATATGTAAAAATCCATTAAATATAGAAGAAACTTTAGAAGCAGTAGGATTAGCTGATAGAAAAAATAATTTCCCAGCTCAGCTTTCAGGTGGAGAACAACAAAGAGTTGCAATAGCAAGAGCTTTAGCTAAAAATCCAAAGTTATTACTTTGTGATGAACCAACAGGGGCACTAGATTATAACACAGGAAAAGCTATTCTTAAGCTTCTTCAAGATACATGTAGGGAAATGGGAATGACAGTAGTTATAATTACTCATAACCTAGCTTTATGCCCTATGGGAGATAAAGTAATCCATGTTAAAAATGGAAAGATATCTAAAGTAGAAATTAATGATAATCCAACTCCAGTAGAAAGGATTGAATGGTAATATGAGAAATATGTTATTAAAGGATACCTTTAGAGATATAAAAAAATCTCTAGGAAGGTTTATGTCTATATTAATTATAATATCATTAGGGGTAGCCTTCTTTGTAGGAGTTAAATCATCACCATTAGTAATGAGAGCAACAGCTGATAAATACTATGATGATTATAATTTAATGGATATAAGATTAATATCTACTCTTGGATTAACAGATGGAGACATAGATGCGATTAGGAAAATAGAAGGAGTAGAAGGTGTTTTTGGAACCTATTCAAATGATGTGATATTAAATCATAATTCTAGGGAAATGGTATTAAAGACACATGCTTTAGATTTAAATAAGTTAAATAATGAAGATAAAGATTATATAAATAGAGTAAATGTTATAGAAGGAAGATTACCAGAAAAAAGTGGTGAAGTGGTAATAGAAAATATAGAAACCTTATCTGATATAAAAATTGGAGATACTATTAAATTAGAGTCAGGTTTAGAAAAGCCACTAGAAAATACTTTAGAAAAAACTGAATATACAGTAGTAGGTAAGGTTGAAACACCTTATTATTTATCATTTGAAAAGGGAAGTAGCAACTTAGGAGCAGGTGTAATAAATGCTTTTATTATGATTCCACAAGAGGATTTTAAAAGTCCAGCATATTCAGAAGCCTTTATTACAGTAAAGGGAGCTAAGGAATTACATTCATATAAGGATGAATACTTTGATGTAGTAGATAAGGTTACTGCTGAGCTTGAGGGAATAGAAAATGAAAGAACAGAAAAAAGATATGAAGAAGTAACAGCAGGATTACCTGAAGCAATAGCATCAACTATTAATAAACCAGAATGGATAATATTAGATAGAAATAGTCATTATTCATATGTTGATTATGGAAATGCTGCTGATAGTATAAATGCTATAGCTCAAGTATTCCCAGTTTTCTTTTTCTTAGTAGCAGCACTTGTTTGCTTAACTACTATGACAAGAATGGTAGATGAACAAAGAGTAAATATTGGTACATTAAAGGCTTTAGGTTATAGTAAGGGTGCAATTGCATCTAAGTTTATAATTTATGCATTATCTGCAAGTTTAATTGGAAGTGCATTAGGAACATTAATAGGATTTAGTGTATTCCCAGCTGTAGTTATGGATGCATATGCAATGATGTATGTTCTTCCTCCAGCAGTTAAGCTTTTTGATATTGGACTTGTATTAATGGCAACTTTAGTTGCAGTTGCAGTTACAGTATTATCAGCATATTTAACTGTAAATAAGGAATTAATAGAAACTCCTTCTTCTCTTATGAGACCAAGGGCTCCAAAGGAAGGAAAGAGAATACTTATAGAAAGAATTCCATTTATATGGAATAGATTAAACTTTATAGGTAAGGTTACAGTAAGAAATATATTTAGATATAAAAAGAGATTCTTTATGACTGTCTTTGGTATTGCTGGATGTACAGCTTTATTATTAACTGGATTTGGAATAAAGGATTCTATAAAAACTATTGCAGATAAGCAATTTGGAGAAATAAATAAATATCAACTTACTATTAACTTAGATAAAAATGCAATAGAACTAGAGAAAAAAGAACTTGGAGAAACTATTTTAGATGATGAAAGAATAGAAAAGTTCCAATTTATAAATACTGAAAATGGTAATATAGAAAAAGATGATATTAAAAAACCTGCAACAATATTAGTTCCAAATAATATTGATGAAATGCGTGATTTTATAAGTCTTCAAGATAGAGTTTCAGGTGAGGCTATTAATTTAAGTAATAATGGTGTAGTAATAACAGAAAAAATAGCATCTTTATTAAAAATTAAAGATGGAGACAATATTACTATTTTAAATGGAAACAATGAAAAGACTGAAGTTAAAGTAGCGGGAATTACTGAAAACTATGTTTCAAATTATATTTATATGTCACCACAATATTACAATGAGGTATTTGGCAAGGAAGTTAAATATAATAATATAGTATCAGTATTAAAAGAAGGTGTAGATGAAGATGCACTTATAAAGGATTTAATTACTGAAGCTGGTATATCTGGAGTAAGTAGTAGCACAGCATTTAAGGATACCTTTAGCGATACAGTTAAAAGTTTAAATTATGTAGTTCTTTTAATGATAATATCAGCAGGTGCATTAGCATTTGTAGTTCTGTATAACCTAACTAATGTTAATATTTCAGAAAGAATGAGAGAAATAGCAACTATTAAGGTATTAGGCTTCTATGATAAGGAAGTTTCAGCTTATATTTATAGAGAAAATATAATATTAACTTTAATTGGAACAGCTGTAGGGTTAGGACTTGGTGTTATTCTTCATAAATTTATCATGGTAACAGTAGAAATGGAAAACATGATGTTTGGTAGAATAATAGATCCAGGAAGTTACTTTATATCAGCAATCTTAACAATACTATTTGCAGTATTAGTAAACTTTGCAATGTATTATAAGCTTAAAAATGTAAAAATGGTAGAATCATTAAAATCAGTAGATTAGTACTTTAAGGTAAGAGTGAATAGTGAAAAGTTGAGAAAGTTTATAATGAAGATAGCCGTTTAAAACAGTGAAAATAATGAAAATTTGAAGAGAGTGTCTTATAGATAGTTTTAAATTATTTATAAGGCACTTTTTTGATGTATAGAAAAGTATAAAATTTTTGAGTTTTTAAACTTAGTTATATAGATGGTTTCAATGGATAAAATGTTAAAAGTGTAACCTTGAAGTGGGCTTAGTATAGCCGCTTTTTTGTTATACATAAATATAAAAGGTGATTTTTAGTAATTTTAAGTTGATATTTACTTGAAAAAACTTTAATATAAAATTGAATTCAATTCAAAAAATAATATTATAATAAATTTAAAAAATGAATATATGTCGAAGAAAATAGAATGAAAGAAATAGAGCAATATTTTAATCACTTTTTGGTTTTAAGGGAAAAGGGGTGGGTATAAAGCTAAATCTAAAAAAGGGGGATAGTTGAAGCTATAAATTAAGCTTTAAAATTTATTTAAATGAGGTGATTTTTAATATTGCAAAAACAAAAGAATGAGGTATCTAACAAAGATGCAAGTAAAAAAGAGCGTTTCTTAAAAAAGAAAGGTTTAATAGTATTAATTTTATTGCTATTGATTTTTTGTGGAACCATGTTTGGATTTTATTTAAAAAATAATGATTTGAATAGTTCTATAGCAGGTAATTCTGAAATTACTAAAAATGAATCTACAAATGGTGATGAAACAAAAGAGAGCTCTGAAAGTGAAGAGGAAGTTTCTACAAATGATGGGGGAAATTCAAGCACAACTAAACCTAATGAAGTAGAACAAAATGGAAGTAATCAGGGAGTTAATAACTCAAATAAAAATGATAAGCCTAATGCAAATGGCAATAAACCAAATGTAGGAACTACTCCAGAAAGTGGAGGAAGCAATTCAGATGGAGGAAATAAGCCAGGAAATGGTGGAGGCAATTCAGGTAACGGTGAAAGCAATCCCGGTGAAGGTAGAGATTCAGGAAGCGGAGGAAGTAATCCAGGTGAAGGTGGAAATTCAGGAAGTGGAAATGAAAATCCAGGTACAGGAGAAGAAAGGCCTAAGTTTAATGTAAGTATTTTAGATATAGTTGCATTAAATAAAGAAAATAGGGAAATTCTTTATTTTGAAAAGGGTGAGGAAGTAAAGTTACTTATATCAGTTGAAAACACGTCAGGTATAGATGTAAATGAATTTGTTATTAATGATAATAATTACATTGCATCTAAAAAAACAGATATATTTAATTTATTTAAAAGAAAAAATATATCAGAAAAATATGAGGTTTTATTA
>NZ_JBOFYU010000292.1:0-6567 GCF_051654825.1 Clostridium sp. | reverse complement strand
TCCTTTTATAAAAGAATAATATTGACGGATAACTCAAGGAAAAAAATTAAAATTAGATGTGATGATTTAAAATTAGCAGAGGAATTTATAGAATATATAAAAGGGTATATCAATTAGAATTGATAATCAGAAAAGGAGTATATAAAAATGAAAAAAAATTGGATAATTATGTTATTAGTTATACTTAGTATGTCTAGTCCTATTTTAGCTAGAAATACCAAAATAGTTTTATCAGATGAGTCAGGAAATTCTAAATGGGAAACTATATATGAACCTATAGTAGTACAAGGAAAAAATATGTTACCTATGAGACAAGTTTTTCAGTCTGTAGGGTGTTCTCTCGTTTGGGAAGAAGAAAATAATAGGGCTGTTATTTACAACTATGAAAAAAATAAAGCTATTACAATTATACCAAATTATAATGTAGTAAAGAATTTCAGTAACAATCCTGACCCTGCAATTACAAAAATGGATTATGTAGGAGATACTATTTTAGATATAGAGCCACAGAATATTAATGGGACTTTATATGTACCAGTAAGATTAATTGAAATTTTTGGAAATAAAGTTGACTTTAATGCACAGAATAATACCATTACAATTATAACAGAGTATAAAGATGGAGAATACTTAAGAGCCGAAGAAAAAAGAATTAAAGAGCTAAAACAAGAAAAATCTAAAGCAGAAGTAGAACAAAGAAAAGAAAGTAATAAAGGAAAAACATTAGATTTAGATGGAAGAGTTATTAAAAAAGGTGACATTGTAAATAGAGAGCTATTTAGTGGGATAGTAGAAGATATTAATGGATCAAGAATAAAAGTATATTGGAATTATAAAAGTCCAGTAATACCAGATCGAGATATAAATACTTGGGCAATGTTATCAGGTATTAAATATAATACTAGTCAATGGATAGATAGTAATAAGGTATTAGTTGAGTATTAAAAATAAGAGTTATAAGTTAAATTATAAATTGACACATAGAGACAAGAAAGATTATAATAGAAATAAATTTAGACATAAAAATAAACCTGGTTATAAATATAAGTGTTTGCCGCACTATATTCATTAACTACCAGATATTTGCCGTATCAAGTAGAGAGCTTATAACAAAAGTATTTGCCGTACTAATGTTAATCATCGCAACCAAGTGTTTATTCTTATTATAGAACTATTATAATAAAGGATAAGCATAAATGCAAGATAGATTGATAAATATTAGGAAGTTTAAATATTGATAAAATAAAGCCTTACTTGTGTATCAAGTAGGGCTTTTTATATTTCAAATTAATATTGAGAGTGGAAAAGCAGTAAGTCACTATAAATAAAACTTAGGTGTGATAGAGCCAATGCAGAAAATCTATTCGGAACTACTTAATTTCTATGCTTATAATAAGTAGCTGCCGTCAACTGGTAGATTGGCAACCAGTATAAATAAACCAACGGAGGAATACAGATCGTAAGATGGTAACTTGTTTTTTTGCTATAGGGATGTATTATAGTTAAACGGAACATTTAAGGACAAGCATAGTATATAGAAACCTCAGCTAAAACCTCAGGGCATATTAAAAGGTGTAGTCTCATCCTGTTTCTTAGGGTGAACTATGCCTTTTCCTAGCTTTCCCTAGAGCATATTTAAAGAGCCCTTTGTGTCAAGTGTTTTCTATACTTCTAGGCATAGTTTTTTAAGGTTTAAGGATTATATTATTTTAAAATAGATAAAACATACAGTTAATTGACGTTAAAGGATAATAATACTTGAGTATTATTATCCTTTTTATTAGTATATGTATAAAGATTATATATAAAGGAGTTTATAAAAATGAATAATGAGTATGATGATGAGTATTATTATGAAGATGATGATGATGATGAAGATGAGTACTATTATGAAGAAGATGATGAAGATGAAGATGAGTACTATTATGAAGATGACTATCAAGATGATCCTATTGTAAAGCTTGCTAAATTAAATCAAGAATTAGGTTTTGAAGATAAATCGATAACAGGAAATAGGGGAGAATATAAACAGTTTGATAAAGATGAAAATAGTAATTATCAAATAGCAACTATAAACAGTGATAAGGTAGAAAAATATAGTGGTACAGTAGATGAAAATGAGTTAGTAATTACCCCTTATCCTAAAGAAATGGCTATAGATCAAATAAATGTTTTAAATGATAATAGTACAAATAATACTTATTATCATGATCCCAATTTAGCAGAAGAAATTAGGCAAATGAAAGAAGAAATCAAAAATATTAAAGATATATTAGTTGTTAAGACAAAAGAGGATAAGCAAAAGGAAGAGCTATATAATAAAGTTAATGATTTTAATTCTTTTATGGATCAAAAAGTATCGGAACTTAATAATTATAAATATAGTACTAGCTCATATAAACAAAATGAATATGTACAACAATTATTAAAAAATTTCATGAATAAAAATAAAAAATTAAAAAAACAAGAGATACTAAATGTAGCAATTCTTATGTTTTTAGATAAATTTAATTATTAGATATAAATATAACTTTTTATTTTAGATAAAACAAAAACCTAATAGAATTAGGGGGAAGGAAATATATATATATACATAAGTCGTAAGGAAATACACGAAGATATTTCCTTACATAATAAAGTATGAAGTAGTAAACTTAGATCTTTTATATCTATATTATAACGAAGAATATAAGAATATTATTGGAGGTTATAGTATGAATGATATAAGAAAAAGAGTTGATCTTGTAAAAGTAAAGTTATGCAAAGAAAGTAGCTTTCTATATAGTCCAAGAAAAGTGAGTTCTCCCTCAGATATTACAGAGCTGATAAGAAGAACTATAGATGAAAGTGATAGAGAAAACTTTATTGTTATAGCTTTAAATGTAAAAAATGAGCCACAAGCAGTAGAGATATGTAGCACAGGATCATTAGCTGCCTCTATAGTTCATCCTAGAGAAGTATTTAAGATGGCTATATTATCTAATGCTTATTCTCTAGTATTGGCTCATAATCATCCATCAGGAGATATTACACCAAGTAAGGAAGATATAAATATAAGTAAAAGGCTAAAAGAGTGTGGAGAGCTAATAGGAATAAAGATATTAGATCACATAATAATGGGTAATGAGAGATATCTTAGTTTAAAAGAAGAAGGATATTTATAAAGTGCTAATAAAGATTAATCTACAAGGGAATAAATATAATATTTTGATAGAGCTTGAGCGAATCAAAAGGTTAGTTTAGTTCCTTAGTAGATTAATCTTTATTTTTTTGATGAGCGAAAGTGATATTAAAATATTATATTTATTCCCTTGTAGATTAGAATATCTAGTTTATTTATATATTTGATATATATATTCTATAAAAGAATAGCTATTGCTATATATACCCGAATGATACTTTAAAATAGTTGAAAAGTAAGTTAAAATAAAGTCAGAGGACAGTTGCAGGACACAAGGAATATAAGGGAGTGATTAAGTGGAGGATAGGTTAAAAACTATTTTAGATTTACAGGATCAAGGGTATAGTAAAAAAGAAATATCTAAAAAAGTAGGATATTCTCGGACAGCTAATTTAAGTAGTTGGATGAAGAGAAGAGGTTATATTTATAATGAAATAGAAGAAAAGTATATAAAAGAAGGTATTCAGGAGATAAAAGAAAACGATAAAAACTCTTTAGAAAGTATTGACCCTAGGAAGTATTTGTTTTTAAATGATGAGGAATTAAAAGCTAAAATCATTAAAATGGGAGAGCAATATGATAATATTCAAGAGATGTTAGAATGGTTTAGGACAAAAGACAGACAGATGTCCTCAGATCAGAAAACAGAAGTGATTGAGGTAATTAATCAAGGAATACAAATAAATTTACCGAAGGTAGATAGTATTAAGACTAGTATAAGAGTAAATAAGGAAGTTTGGAGAGAGTTTGGAAGATTTGCAGAGGATCATAGCGAGTTTGTAAAAGGTGATCTATTATGTCAGGCATTAAAAGAATTTATGGGAAAACATAGATAAGAGATTACTAAATAGAGAATAAGTAAAAACAATAGAGTTTGCAAGAAATATTCTATATAATTTAGAATATCAACTAAAGAGGGGGAGAGAAAAATGGCATTAATAAAACAAGAACCTTTAAAAAAAATAAAAGAGCAAGAGGTAGCACTATTAATTCCTGAAGAAATTATTAAAGAGATAACTGAATATTGTAGAGTAGTGGGTATTACGAGAGGATATGAGAGAAATGGAGAGGCTAAAACAAGTATAGAAGCTAGAAGAGAATATTTTATTGTAGAAGCCATTAAACAGATTTTGGATAGGGATAGAGATGATCTAGAGGCGTTAAAGAATGAGCAAAGTTCAAGTACTGTAGATGAGATAATAAGTGAAGATAATTCTATAAAGCCTATTTTGCAAGAAAATTTTAACGAGTTAGTAAGCATGTTAGAGGGGGAGTGATTAAGTGATTGGATATACAGATAAGGATAAAATATGTATATGTGGATGTGAAGTATGTAACTTACTTCAGATAGAAGATAAGCAAAAAGAAAATAAAGAAAGAAGAATAAAGATTTTTAAAAGTTGTCCTCAATGTGACACTAAATGGGTAAAGATACATGGTAATACTAAATGGGTAAAAGTTAAAAAAATAGATGAGGAAATAATAAACGATAAAGATATAAGGAGTAAAGTGGAAGAGTACTTTAAAGGAATTAGATAAATGAAAAGGTATTATAAAGAACTAGTAGCATGAGGTTACTAGTTCTTTTAACGTTTAAAAAGGTACACCCTAAAAGGACAGGTGGATAAGAGCATAAAAGTGTTTGTCTGTAATTTGAAATGGACTTAATAAATAAATGTTTATGAAAGTGCTTAATTTCAAATAAATAAAAATAACAGACTGAACTTATAAGATAAACAACAGTAGAGAGGAAAGAATAACAATGAACATAGCATACGTAAGAGTTTCGACAGTAGAACAGAATGAAGCGAGACAAAAAGAAGCATTAGAAAAGCATGAGATAGGAAAATGGTTTGAAGAGAAAGTAAGTGCTAAAGATACAAACAGACCAAGACTACAAGAGATGTTAGAATTTGCAAGAGAGGGAGATACTATTTATATACATGATTTCTCACGACTAGCTAGGAGTACGGCTGATCTATTAAAGATTGTAGAAGAATTAGAAGCTAAAGGAATTCATTTAGTAAGCAATAAGGAGAATATAGACACATCTACACCAACAGGAAGACTTATGCTTACTATGATAGGAGCTATCAATGAATTTGAACGGGCTAATCTCCTAGAACGACAACGTGAGGGTATAGCCATAGCCAAGGAGAATGGAGCCTACAAGGGAAGAAAAGAAATTAATAGACCTACAGGGTGGGAAATAGTTTATAATCAATACAAGTCAAGAAAGATGACAGGAACTAAAGCTATGGAAAAGTTGGGCTTGAAGAGAAATACTTTTTATAAGTTAGTTAAAGAATATGAATTAGAGCAGTTATAGGAGGTTGATAAGATGAGACAGGGGAAAATATACAAGAATGAGCAAGGACGATACCAATTAGAAAATGATAGTTACTACTGGACGTGTGGTGACAGTATGTTGGTGTATGATGAAGATGAAGAACAATGGTTAAATGGTCGCGTAGAGTATGGTGATAGAGATTATTATTGGACTAATGATGATTATGACGTACCATTATATAATGGGTTAGAGGTAAGATTAGAGGATTAGCACAAGCTAGTCCTTTTTAGGTTTAATAAGCTACTTAATAAGAAATGATTAATGTTAGACTTGAGCTTTAATAAAGAGATTAGATAAGTTTAATATAACGTTAGATAAGTTAAATTAAATTAAAGTGAATCATTAAGCTATAAACTGTAAAATGCTTACATGGTCATAAATACTTTTTAATGATATAGTATAAACTGAAAAAATATAATTAAAGGGGAATAATTAATGTTTTGTAATAGCTGTGGAAATCAAATATTAGAAGAACATAAATTCTGTGAATCTTGTGGAAATAAGATTGCAAGAAGAGAACAAAGAGAAATTACTTTAAGCATGGATCTGAGTAATGAAATGCTAATAGAACAGGAAGAGATAGAAGAAAAGGCTGAAATACATAAAAATAAAGCATTTAAGATATTCAATAGACAAACTTTTTCTGATTTTTCATCCAGTATGTATACAATAGAGATAAATGGGAGCTTAATAGAAATAACTAAGAAAAATTATTTAGCAGGATTTATTCCTACACCAAAAAAACAAGTAAAAATACTTTCAAATAACTTAGCAAATATTCAACTAAAAAAGAAAATCCATAAATTAAATTTGTTATCAGCAATGTTCTTTGGAATAATAGGTATAAATGGAGGAGGAGCTATCTGTCTAGTATTTGCTATATTATTATTTCTAACTTCCTTTTATAAAAGAATAATATTGACGGATAACTCAAGGAAAAAAATTAAAATTAGATGTGATGATTTAAAATTAGCAGAGGAATTTATAGAATATATAAAAGGGTATATCAATTAGAATTGATAATCAGAAAAGGAGT
>NZ_JBOFYU010000291.1:0-71815 GCF_051654825.1 Clostridium sp. | reverse complement strand
TATGTAGCTGAAAACAACATTACCATGAGTATGTCTCGACGAGGAAACTGTCATGATAATGCTGCTATGGAGAGTTTCTTCTCATCGCTTAAAACAGAAGTTTTTTACTCTCAAAATATAAAGAAGATATCTAATGTTGGTAAGCGATTAATAACCACCCCGGGTACACACCCTTCTATAAATCTGCCATAATTGTAGTATCTTAAATTAAAGACGTTTACTTCAACATTGCATTAACTGTTTTGTAAAGTTGGAGTCGTTTACTACAACTTTAGGAGGATTATCCTATGGCAAATGCTAAACTCGATATCGATAAGATATTTAAACTTGTCATGGCATGCCGTCAAAGTGGCATGTCAGATAGACAATGGTGTATTGAACATGATATTCATCCCAGTACATTTTATTATTGGGTTAAAAAACTACGTAATCATGCTTGTTATGATATACCTGAAAACACCTATCATAGTTCTAACAACGATTCACCTTCTTGTATTATTAAGCAAGATGTTGTAAAGGTTGATCTTGTCTCCGCTGAACCAACCCTCTCATATACTCCTGTCCAGTCAATGAATAGCACTCCAGTTGTTATCCAGTATCAAGAAGCAAATATTCTTATTCAAGATAACTTTAATCCTAACACACTCAAAGATGTTTTGAGGACTCTTAAGGAGGCATTATGTTAGGGGATATTACAAATGTTGATGCTATCTACATAGTGTGTGGTTATACAGATATGCGTAAGTCCATTGATGGTCTTTGTGCTATTATTGAAGATAAGTTAAAAATGAACTCTCAGTCCAACTGTTTATTCTTATTCTGTGGACGTAGGCGTGATCGTATCAAAGCAATCCTTCATGAAAATGATGGCTATGTACTTCTGTATAAACGTTTGACAGGAACAGGCTGTTACAAATGGCCTCGTAATGAGTCGGAAGTTAAGACTCTTACTTGGCGTGAATTCAATTGGCTTATGCAAGGTTTAGAAATTGACCAACCTAAAGCTATTCAATCAACCAATAGGTAATACGACATTTTCTATCTTTCCTCAACATCCTGAGGGTGGTATAATGGATATATCTTAAAAGAAAGAGGTACTATCCATGGCTACCAATGTAAAAGATCTTCAGATTATGGAACTAAAAGATACCATTGCTGAACAACGTCAGTTGATTAGCACACTTCGTGTTGCCTTGGATACAAGTAATGCTCAAACGGCTGAACTTACAACACAAATCAAGCTTCTTAATGAACAGTTAGAGTATATGAAGAAAAAGCTCTTTGGTACATCTAGCGAGAAACGTCAGCTTGATGAACAGATCAACCTCTTTAATGAAGCGGAACATGAAGCTAATCCAAAGGTAGCTGAACCCGAGGAGGCTGTTTTAGTCACTTCCCATGCACGCAAACCTAAAACCAAGCTTGAAGAAAAGATTAAAGGTCTTCCAGTAGAAATAGTTGAAGTTCCTCTAAATGCTGAGGATTTATCTTGCCTTCAGTGTGGTACAGACTTAGAAGTTATTGGGCGTGAAGTTGTACGCCATGAAATAGAATATATTCCAGCTAGCCTAAAGGTTCTTAAATATGTAAGTCTTCATTATGGCTGCCCAGAATGTAAACAAACAGATGAACCTTTCTTTGTTGAAGCTACTGTGCCAAAAGGCCTTATGAAACATAGTGTTGCATCACCTTCTTCTGTGGCATGGGTAATGTATCAAAAATATGCCAATGGTTTACCGCTTTATCGTCAAGAAAAAGATTGGAAACAGATTGGTATGGAACTCAGCCGTGCTACGATGGCGAACTGGGTGATTTATTGTGCCCAGCACTACTTAAAACCTGTTTATGAGCATTGCCATAAACTTTTACTCGAGAGAGAATTCTTAATGGCTGATGAAACACGTGTCCAAGTTTTAAAAGAACCTGGACGTAAGGCTGAAACAGATTCTTTCATGTGGGTTTATCGTAGTGGTGAAGATGGATTACCACCTATTATCTTGTATGAGTATTCCCAAACCAGAGCGGGTACTAATGCCCAAAACTTTTTAGAAGGTTTTGCAGGGTATTTAATGACAGATGCTTACTCAGGATATAATAAAGTACAAAATATTCAAAGGTGTTTCTGTTTTGCACATATCCGTAGATATTTCCACGATGCCATTCCTAAAGGCAAAGAGTATGACATTAGTCATCCAGCTGTTCAAGGCGTTGAATATTGCAATCGCCTATTTAGGTATGAGGAAAACTTCAAAAAGAATAAATATTCCTATGAGAAAATCAAAGAGATGCGTCTCAAGTACTCAAAACCTGTGCTAGAGGCTTTTTTGTGCTGGCTTAATCAGATCAATCCAACACGTAATAGCCGACTAGATAAAGCTATTACATATGCTCAGAATCGTAAGGATAGTATGCTAACCTATCTTGAAGATGGCCGTTGTAGCTTGAGTAATAATCTTAGTGAACAGAAAATGAAATCCTTTGTGATTGGTCGTAAAGGCTGGTTATTCTGTGATACACCTGCTGGTGCAGAGGCTAGTGCTATAGTGTATAGCCTAGTAGAGATGGCAAAAGACAATAATTTAAATGTATTTCAATATCTTAAATTCTTACTAGAACAACGCCCTGATAAATCCATGACAGATGATCAATTAGGAAAATTGCTTCCTTGGAATGAAGACATAGTTGAATTGTGTAAAATATAAATTTAGAGTAAACGTATCTAATGTTCTCCAACTATCAAATATAGTTGGAGATTTTTTTAATTTACCGTACGGTTGTTAATCGCTTACTAATGTTGAGCTCATCAACTTAGTATTAGAATATATTCAATACTATAATTATGAACGTATTCAAGCAAAATCAAACTACCTTTCTCCTATTCAGTATAGGAAAAAGGTAGCTTAGGTCTTTTATTAAGTTCCACAAATTGGGTTCACTTCACATCTATAATTATGATTTTCAAGGAGGTTTTTATTTATTCCCCATTTCTGCAATTCACTTCAATACTACTTGGAGGTACTTTTATCTGATTATTCGCCTGAGAATAGTTTTCTCATGTTTATGCTTGCTACTAGTTGTTACCTGAATCAAATATTTACAGTAGGTATATTTATTCATTACTTAAATGATAGAGTGTATCTATAGCGCTGCTAATAAAATCTTTTTCACAAAATTCATGACCATTACAATGATTGTTAATTTTAATCATACTCAAAATATCCTTGTATTTCCTTAAAATCAAGGCATTTGAATAGAGCTCAATTAACTGCTCTTCTGTTTTAGACAACTTCCTTTTTAGTATATATGCATCTAATATTGCTTCATAGGTATTTTTCTCATAACAAAGTTTAACAACAGCTAAATCATGTATTCGCCACCCATAAGCACAGTGGTCAAAATCAAATATTATTATATTTCCTTTTTCATCTACATGTATATTAGAAGGATTTAGGTCCCCATGAATTATACCATAGGAATAACGATTTATAGGCAATTCTTTAAGCTTACTACATAAATATTTTTCATAAGGGATAAAAAAGCTAAGATTATCAAGTTCATAATGAACAGCATATTTTCTTAACATTTCTATAGGCTCTTTTATTAAATAATCAATGTTTATTTTATACCTATTATATTTACTTGAGAATTCATCAAATGTTTTATGTAGGTCTGCAATATTTTTGCCTAAATTTATAGCTAAATCATCTTCTAATACACTAGTAAGTGGACTTCCTTCTGCAAATGAAAACATTGCTATAAACCTTAACTCATTATTCAAAATTACCTTGCTTAGAAACAAATTATCTTTATTTTTGATTGGATAAGATACTGGCATATTCTTTAACATAAGAAAATAAAGTAGTTCTAATTCACAATTAAAATCATTTATATCATTAATATAATACTTATTATTTAAGTAAACTCTTAAAATATATTTTTTATTTTGAGTTTGTATTAAATAATGGTCATTAAAACTTCTTCGGATAAATGTGCAATTGAATGGTTCAAAAATTCCATATAATTTCTGAACTATATACTTTATCTCATTAGTTTCTATGGATACATTTAAGCTTGTCATTCGATATCTCCATCCTTTTGTATATTATATACTCAATAATTAATTTCCAGATTTAAAAAATTGATTGATCCATAATAGCACAAATTATTTATATATACTAACAAAGAAAATCATAGCAATTTAGTTTAAATCTTTATATTCACTATTCATTTTTTTGCTATAAAATCTTTAGATTCTTGTAATCTATAACTTATACTACTCATATTGATGATGTGAAATTTATAAGTAATACAATCTGCATCTACAGTTGATGGTATTTATTTTTCATTATTCATATCATATATTTTTCCATATAATACATAGTGTATCCATTGATATTATATCTATTCACGCTTTTCCACTTATTATACTACAGACATGAAGTTCAAAGTATGAACGGATATATCCTCTATTTTTTTAAATTATTTTTATTGTTTTTGTTTGTTTATTTAACTTTAATAACAAGATTATTCTCTATCATTAATTCAATAAAACTATTGATATCAGATAGTAATTGTATCTTTGTAACATCATATAACTTACCTATATTATTAGCAATTTCATTGATATCATAACCTTTATTTATATTTTCCCATATTAAAATCCCAATATCTTCTATACCAAAACAATCACCTGTCTCCATGTTATAAATAACTATTTTATCCTTCATTTCGATAGATGTAACGCATTCTTTCATTTTATATAGATTACTATTTGCCATTTCCATGCTCCTTTTATACTATTTAAATAATTTATTAGCTATAATTAGTCATATCTAATTACTTTTCAAAAATTTTTATTTACTGTACTTTGTAGCCATAATTCAAGCGATAATGTTCTTACAAGTGGATTTATAAATTCTTTTTGACCATATTTATACAATAAAGCTGCATTTTTCAATTTTTCTTTATCAATCCATCCATATTCAGCTGCTATAGAATTATCAATTAGTTTATTAATAAAATTCCATTCATTAGAAAACCCTTTTCTAATTATAAATTCAAATCCAGATCTGTCTGGATTTTTTAATATTTTCTGAGGAATTATATCTGTAAAACTTTCCCTTAATAATTTTTTATTTAATCCTAATTCTCTTTTTATATCAAATGGCATGTTAAAAACTAATTCAATAATTCTAGAATCTTTAAAAGGATATATTCGATTAATCCCATTAGGATATGAAATAGTGTTATCTAACCAATTTAAGTTACTTACTAGTGTCATAAATTCATAATCGTAATGTTTTCCTTTATCTTCTATGTAAGGTTCAAGTATTTTATTTCTATGTTTTTCAATTTCTGAATATTTCATATTACTCATAGGTTTTTTTATCCAATCTGGAGAGCAAATAACACTTAAACTATTTCCAACATTATACCATGTACTTCTATTCATTCTTTTCAAGAAATCAAACTTAACATAGCTAGGTAACATATGAGGAAAAGCATGTGCTATTATCAATTTCCAAATAGGTTGATTTAAAAATAATGCATCTTTTTCTAATAAGGTTATTCCTTCCTTAAATCTTTTATTAGAAAAATAGTCATAAATATAACTTCTAGTCGAGCAAAAAACTTCATCTGCACCGTCCCCAGAAAAAACAGCAGATATCCCTTTACTACTAATCTCATTATGAATTGTATTATACATATCGTAATTTATTAGTAATGGGTTAGGTTCATCGCTAGAACTTTTCATATTCTCAGCATTTTTAAAGGCCCAAAAGTCATCTGTATTACTTTGTAGAGGTACAAAATTTAACTTATCATTTATATACTGTATTAATTGCAAATTTCCTTCTTCTGTCTGAGAATCTATAGAAGGATTAATTATTGAAGATATAGAATCAAAAATACCATTTGGACTTATTACTCTAATAATAGAAGCTATTGTAGATGAATCCATACCTCCACTTATTTCTATTCCAATTTTTTCGTTTTCAAAATAATCTATGTACTCCCCAATGACATTTTTTAGTATATAATTGAAATTATAAATATATTCTTCCTTAGAAAGTTCTTTGTATTTATTTCCAATATTCCAAATTTTTTTTAATTTAACTTGATTGAATTCAAATTTTAACAAGTACCCTGGTAGTAATCTACTAATACCTCTATAAGGGGTTAATTGGGTTAAATCAATTTCTGTATTAAGATAGAGTTTAAAATATTCTTCACATAAACAAGAAAATCTATCTACTATACTATTTAACTTATGTGAAAAAATAAATTTACCATTTTTAATTTTATAAAAAAGTTGTGACGTGGAAAAAGCATTTCTATAAGCATAATATCTCTCTTTACCTTTTTCATTTATTAATAGAGTAAAATTTCCTTTTAATTCATTTATTTTTTCGAAGTTCTGTTTTTCTAAAATAGATAATACTATATTTCTTGCTTCTTCTGAATTTAGAATAACTCCTATATACGTTACTCTATACATATTAGTGTTAAGTAATAATATTGGCAATTCCATCCTATCACTAATATTTTCTTCTTCATTAATATTATTTTTGTTCTTCATCAAAACCTCCTACTGAAAAAAGTACCGAAAATTTCTTTCTCCAATAATTTTCATCTACTTCCTTTATTACATTAGATTCTATCCAAGCATGTCCCATTAATTCTTTCTTATTAATTCCAACACATAATCTACTTGGAATACCTAAATGAGATAAGAGGTAATACATAGCTAAAGATCTTTCAAAACATTCAACATTTAAAAAATGAAATATGGATGCTTTTTCAAAACTATACTTTAAAAGATCATAATTAATATTTTTTTTTGAAGGACTACATGAAACGCTTATTTTTTTAGGGATATTTTTATTTTTATAAATCCTTAAAAAAATATAAGCTTTTATCAAATAAAAGTAACTTAACAAAAAAATCCTTTTACTTATCTTCATAAATTTGTACCTCACTTAGCTCTACTATATATCTATCGATAAAATCTATAATTATCATTGGATCCGAATTATGATATCTAATTATTTCATACATATCTAAACAACTGCTAATTCTTAAAATTTCAGGGAAATTTTTTTTAATTATATAATTTTTATAAACTGCTTCAAGTAGATATTTGCAATATAACTCAGCCATAAGACATTCTATTTTTTTAAACCCTTTTAAAGGTTCTTGTATTAATGTATCTACATTTTTAACATTTAAGTGTAAGAAAAGATCAATATTTTTAGAAATAGTATTGGAAAACATGTCATTCCTTCCAATCAGAATACCCCGTTCCTTATCATCTTCTTCGACTTTATTTTCCAACATATTCAATAAAGGTGATCCAGAAAATAATCTCATTCCAGGAGGTCCTGGAAAAACAAACCTATCACTTATTCTTATAGCAATAATATCATCTGATATAAGTTTACCTCCCTTCATTATTAACATTGCAGAAATAGTTGATTTTCCGGATCCTGATACTCCAGAAATTGCTATTTTTTTGTTTCGGTATTCGATTAAACTTCCATGAATTAATAAATACCCTGAATCTAATAGTATTAGAGACACTATAGTTGAAAAAAAAGCTGCATATAAGAAGCCATCCATTCCTCCATATACAACTATAATCTTTGATTTCCTATTGACTAAGATATATTTTTCCTCTAACCATTCAAACAAAATATCATCTCTATTATTAGTATATATTGTTCGGAAACACTTCCCACTTTCATATCTTACAGTTTGGATATCTTCCCAATATAGCTCTAAATTTCTCATATTTTGACTTTTAAAAATTTGATAACTTACATTATCTTGAGATGGTAATAAATAGTTATCAAAATCTATTTCGGATTCAATAGTCAATCCAAATAAATAATACTTTTTTATTTCACTCACCTTCTTTTATAAAATATTACAATAAATCAATAAATTACATACTATACTTAGAGACTTTTCACTTAGCTATTCTTCTTTTATTCTTATCACCATTTTTTGTAATAAATAGGTATTTTATATCTTCCTTTCTATAATTCCTTTAGCAATGTATGATAAAACATGAATCACTTATAATAATTTACCAATATATTGACAAAAGTCTCTGAGAACTCTTGCTTAAATCCTTTGCTGTATCTAGATTTTGAAGATGCAAAGCGATATAGATATATAAAATCTAAGCTACAACATTTACAAGAAAACATAGTAATATAAAAAATAAGTATCCTAATATTCCTAAAAATATTTAGCTCCTCAAAATTAAGTAATGTATTAATATCTGTAAGTTCATCTAAAGTCCTTCAATTTCTAGTTTAGTTAGCACTTATATAAGTAAATTATAACAGATTCATTTTTTCATCTGTAAAATTTTGTATTTAGTTTATTAAACACATTTCATCGTGATAACCATAATTTGATCTTGAAATCAAAGTAGAAAGATAAGTTGCTATTCAACCTATCTTTCTACACATAGCAACCCTATTTTCTAAGAGTTGCGAGTTGAGTATGTATCTCCTCCCCAACCCATACTGCCTGAGAATGTCATCTCCACAATATTCCCTAACTTCGTTAATTTAGGTGTAGAATACATTTTTTTCATTTTCTATTCTCCTCATCAAATAATTTAAGGGTAATTAAAAAAATTAAACCCTATATATAAATTACTATATTTTCAGAAAATAATCAATATTCATTTTTGATTATTTTTTTAAATTATACTCAAATTAAACTAGATGGGAACTCTTATTATATACCCGACTCACTCTTTTGTATAAGATCTCCTAGCTATGCCTGGAAATTTAAAAGCTTATAGATTAGATTTCAGAATTATACTGAATAAATCTTATCTTGTTTATACTAAAAATTTATACTTATTCCATCATATTACATAAGTAAATACTTATATTTCGATCTACCCTGACATTTAATTTACATTTTATCAATATCTGCTTCCCAATCTCTGACTAACTTATAAAATGTATTCCTTTTCAATCTCAACCGCTCCATAGCTGCTATTCCTGTAAGTTTTCTACTTTTCCATTCAGCATAGACCTCCTTCCAATCTTGTGGATAGGTTATAGACTTTCTACCTTTATAGATGCCTTTTTCTTTTGCTATAGCAATTCCTTCTTTTTGCCTCTCTAATAGATTGGCTCTTTCAAACTCGTTGATTGCCCCTATCATAGTAAGCATTAATTTACCTGTAGGTGTAGATGTATCTATATTTTCTTTATTGCTTACTAAATAAACCTTCTTGCTTTCCAATTGCTCAACTATATCCAATAAATCCTTTGTACCTCTAGCCAACCTTGAAAAATCATGTATATAGATAGTGTCCCCTTCTCGTGCAAAATCTAGCATTTCTTGTAGTCTTGGCCTGTCTATATCTTTTGCACTTACTTTTTCTTTAAACCACTTTTCTATGTTCTTATTTGCCAATGCTTTTATCTGTCTTTCTTCGTTCTGCTCTAGTGTACTAACTCTTACATATGCTATGTTCATCATTTTTCTCCAATTTCTTTAGCTTATACCCTAATTATACTAAACCATTTTTATAGGTTCAACCATTTACACAAACACCTGTTTATAAAACAAAAAAACAACCCTATATAAACACATTGTTTTAAAAAACAACGCGTTTATATAGGGTGTACTTTAAAAAAACATTTGTATTTGATACGTTACACAAACTCATCTTTACTCTTTCTGCTCACACCAAGTATCCTCAAAGACATTCTAGAGTCTGGGGATTAGCCCCATGGTCTTAAAAAGTAGGTACTTTAATTTATCTACTTTATTCAGTATGCTTTTCATTTCAGCAAGCAGCTAAATTAAAGCGGTTAAACACTTACACATGAATTTAAAAATCCAATTATTAGTCATCTTAATATTCATTAATTATTAACACCACTCCAACCGTACATTACAAGAACTTTTTTGCGTTAGTATATTAGTTACTGCTATATATATCAAATATATGCATATTAGGCAAAATAGGCAACTCTATATATTTAACCTTTTTATTTAAATTTCTTATAATAAATTTAGAAACAAACAATTTTGCCTCTCCGTTAATCTCTTTTCCCTTTCCATCCCTTGAGCAGGGATACGAAAATGCTACTTCCTCCCCAAACTTTGGATTATTTACCCAATCAGAAAATCCAACTTGCATAGTTTCTATAGTATTATCTTCAAATATTATTTTAAAGGATGTAGTACAATCTCCATATTCACATCCACCTAATATAACAAATTTTTTAATGATTATATTTTCTACACATATCTTTTGTGACATACACGATATATTATCATTATCATATCCATTAAACCTAGGCCTTCTAATGTCTAATCCTTCAAATTTATATATATCATTATTATTTATATCTATAAAATAATGTCCATGTAAAGTATAGTCTGCTTTATTAATATTTTCCAAATCCAACGATATTGCCTTATTATTAAAATGATCCTTTATATTTAATTTTATATACTTATTTTTATCATAAATATTATTTTTAGAACAAAACTTATCTTCTGCAATCTGACTGGTATTATTTTTATCAGTTTCTACTAATTTTTCTATACATTCTCTCTCAAATAAAATTAATTCTATTATCTTTTCTCCTATATATTGTTTCAAATTCAAATTATACTTGTTAGATAAAAAATACTTAAATGAAACTGTCCACAAATTAATCCATTCATTAGAAATACTCCTCATCACTTTCTTAAACTCATTTAAATTATTTTTATAATTATTTTCTAATATATACTCTATGCTTAGAAGATAAGAACCTTTACAGACAGCTATACTTCTTAAATCATTTAAGAATTTAACCTTATACATAAGCTCAATTTTATTAGTCTCTTTTTCTTTATTAATATCTAACTCACTTTTTATTAATTCTCCATATCTTATCATGTTCTCAAAATATTCATATTCATTTTCAGTCGCTTTATTGTATTGCTCTTTTATAAATTCTTCATAGCTTACATTAAATATGATATCCTTTTTATCTATTATTTCATAAGAATAAATTCCCTTACCTAATATATCTATTGGTATGTTAGCTTGTTTATTATATGGTATTAAATCTAAACAGCTAATATTTTCTTTCTCTATATCATATACCACCGATGTATGATATGCATGTATAGTTTGATAATCTGGTAGCCAAGGACACCAGAATGTATCGTAATGAATTATTACTGGCTGATTTTCTAATATGTAGTTATTAAATATTTTTATACTTTCTTCCTTATTTATATATTTATGTGAATTAATTGTTACATTACAATATTTTTGTAAATTATGCCAGTAATTATTATTACAATTTAAATTTCCTCCTATCACATCTATATAATTATCAAAATCATATCTAAAGTTCCATGAATCTTGAAACATTAACCTGAAATCTATATTATTATATTTACAAACAGTAGCTAAAGCGCCTGTATAACAATTATAAATTTTAGAATCATTAAATATATTTTTAATATCTAACATTTTACTCCCCCTTATTTTAAAGGCTATTAGGCGTTTGTAATATGCCTAACCCTAACTTCCTAAATCAGAAATCTAAAACTGCTTTAGCTAGCAAAATCTTAAGTAGATATGCCCTATTAAGTCATACAGCTCTTCATACTGTGTTTTTTCAAAATCACACTGTTATCATTATCACTCACAATTTTCGTCTCTGCTGTTCATCATAGCTAATAATGTAACAATGCCACAGTATGCTAACCCTTTTCCTCCACCTACTTTCATAGGATTCTACAGTACTATATAATACTTTTGCTTTGCTTGCTTTATCTCGCATAGTAATTGCTCACTGTTATAATTCACCATCATTTCTAATTTCTTCTACATTTCATAACTGATTTTGTTCTATGTTTATTAGCAATATGCTTATTCTTTTTCATAACTATCTTGAAATTCTTTAACTATCAAGCATTACTTTTTTTCAATTAATGTTTGTATAATGAACGATTTCTATATTACGTCTTAAAATCTATTTAGCACCAAGGCTCCTCCTCCTAAAGTTATAGTAAATGTCTTCAACTTTATAAATCAATACCACATCATATATCGAAGTAAATATCTCTTATTTTGAGATACTTACTTCGATATATGAGATTTATTGAAGGGTGTGTACCCGGTGTAATTATTGACCACTTACCGAAAATCTCCATCTTTCCCAATGAATACCTCCTTATTCTGAATAAAGTTAGAGTAAAAAACTCCAAAACAATGAACGTCTTGGAGTAATTATCTCATTAATAAGAAGGTCTGAAAATATACGTAAATATGAAAAGCACTTACTATATGATTTTAATATTGTTCTAAATAAATATTATTGTTGATATTAGCTTCTTCTTTTATTATAACTACTAGTTAATCCCTGCACTATTATTAATCTATTATCGTTACTATCAACTGTATATTCTCAAAGAATCTCTTAACTTCTTTATTTTTTCCTGTATTAATAATATAAATACTTTTAGCCCCTTCCTCGCAGACCCTTTCAATCATAAACTTTTCAATATTCCTATTAAAGGCCCTACAAGATAAACAAAATAATTTAATCTCATTATGTTTAATAATTATAGCACCTATTAACCCTAGATCTCCAAACTCATCCGAAGCATATACCGAAAAAACTTTACTATTTACATCATTAATTTTTTTAACTATTTCTTTTGATGTATACCTATATCCATTAGTAAATTTATTTGTTCTTTGCGAAAGTTCACTAATTCTTAATGCTTCACTTAAAGTTGCTATATTAATTTCAATTTTTGTACTAATCTTAGTGTTAATTACAGCATCATTTTTATCTAAAAAACTTTCCCGCTTAATATTATCTTTATATGTCAAATTTCGTTTAATTATATCTTTATAATTTTGTTCGTATAAATTAAAATGTTTAAATACTTCCCTATAATTTTTTATATCAAATAACTCTGTTGTAATAGATGGATAATTACTTTTTACCTCATTGATTTCACTCTCTGTATCATCAACAAATACTATACTATCCACCCCAATATTCAGTTTATTTATTATATTCGAAACACCTAAACTCTTTTTGTTCCAATTAATTTCTGAGTATGCCACTTTATCATAATCTATAAGCATAGCTGAATGATTTAAAAAAACGTCTTTAACATCATCTTTATTATTCTTGCTACATAAAACAATAATCACACCTGAATAATATAATTGCAAAATACCTTTTTGAAACTCTTGATATAGATTTCCTAAACCACTTGTACCTAACTCTATATTCTCTATACCATCCTCAACTAATACCCCCCCCCATAATACTCCATCACAATCTAATACTATACATTTTGGAGATATTCCTATATATGCATAATATTGCTTAAATACAGCCTCAAATACCTTTTTTATTAATTCACTTGTATAAGGCATATTCCATAATGCCTTATATTTTCTATTATATGATTTTTTTACTCCTAATAATGCTATTACTGATTTAAGATCGACATATTGATCAACAGCTTCACTCAGTACTATATTAATTTTGTCGACTTGAAAATTATCCTGCCTCGACCAACCAAACAATTCATACTTTAATTCATCATAATCTTCTAACCCTATTAAAGTTATGAGTGCCTCTGAATTTATTTTAATTGTATCTATTATATGCCTAAAGTATTTGATACAATCTTGAGTTGATTTTTGGTATTGATCTATATCATCATTATTTCGTCTAATTGTATACGGCATCAATATATCCAAATTAACGAATATAATAATATGTGTAGCCTGTTGTATAATACTGATTTTTTCTATTAACATCCCAACTGTCAGAAAATCAACTGTATAATCATTAATATTTATTTCATTAAATTTTTCCTTTATTACATCAGCTACAAAAGGCTCAAGCGTTATATTTGAAATTATTGCTAAATTATTAGTCTGCATTATTGTTTACTACTAGTTCTTTTTTTATAAGTTTAATAATACTTTCAAGTTTATGTATTTTATCTATATCTAAATATTCATCCGGAAGTTCAATCTTAAATTCGTCCTCTATCATTACAATTAAACGAATAAACTCTAAGGAATCAACTCCTAAATCTTTTAATGAGCAATCTTCTACAATTAGTTTTTTTGAATATTCTTCATTAATACAGGTTAACATTTCAATTAACTTTTCTTTAATCACTCGTTTTCCTCCTCAATAATAAATTCAATAATTATACCACTTTTGAAATAAGCAAAACATATATTAGCATTATCTAATGCAGGTGCTATTAATGATTTAATAAAAAGTTTACCTTTATTGTTCTTTACAAAATCAATGATATCCTCTTTATTACATTTATAGCATAAATGATGATATCCTAATTGTGTGTTTTTTACAGTCGAATCATTATTAATAGCTTGTATTAGTTCAATTGTAGGCTCATTATTCTTATATAAGAATATAATTTGATTATTTTGTATTTCATCTACAATCATTTCATTAGCTCTGTAACCCATGTTAATGTATAAATGAACATCCTTATCAATATCATATGTTATAATACCTATATGGTGTAGTTTCATTAAAAAGTCCTTTCTATTTTATATATAAATAAATCACCCGCTCCACCTGTAAAATTAATAATACGATCCAATTTTACATTATTTTGAGTATCTAAAAATTTTATATATTCTATAGCTGCATCATATAAAAAAATATATATTAATTCCTCAGATGTTTGTGAAATTAAGTTGTAAAATACTTTGATAAAATGTTTCAAGTAAAAAGGATTGTAAAAAAAACACTTATTTACTCGTGGATTAATTAATGCTTTTTCAGCACATTGATTTATTATTTCGATATTTCCTTTATGTTTATTTTTTTCAACATTTTTCTCGAGCTGTTCAAAAATTTCTTTATTTACTTCTATACCAATAACATTTTTACATCCATTTAATGCTACAAAACATATCACTCTTCCTAAGCCACATCCAAAATCAACAAAATAATCATCTTTATCAAACGGATAATATGTTGTCATATATTCCAAAACTTGATATGGCGTTGCATCATAATTTGCATAACTTTTCTTATTATTTGTTTTTTTGTATCCATAAGTTATAATTCCTAATTTTTCATCATATCTTTGATCATTTTCTTTCAAATTCATTATATCTCCTACTTAAAAATTTCTTTATTCAGTTGTAACTTTTGCCAATCTTTTTCATTCATATCTTTGCCAATTATTTTATACACTTGATCATTATTTAGCCTTTTTTCGAAGTTAATTTTCCATTTTTTTCTCTCTTTTTCATTTAATCCATATTTATCAAATAAACTATATCCTTCTTTATTCTCCAATAGTTCTATATAGCTAGAAAGTTCTTCACTCTGAAAAACCAGTTGTGCATAATATAGCATATAATATGCATAAGGTTTTAAATGATACTTTTCACATATCCTTAAAACATTATTAGGAGATAATTCTTTAGGGTTATATTTAATAATATCTTTAATATCCCTAAACATGTCAGTTCTAATACAATTGTATTGAAGTAAATGATAGATAGAATTCATTTCTTTATAATGATGTAGTATTAGTTGTATAAATGCTTTTTCTAAAGACAAAACTTTTATATTACTTCCAAATAAGTTTATTTTTTCATTCTCATTCAAGAATTCTTTAATATCTATACGTTTTCCCTCATACTCTCCCCAATATATATCAAAATTCACATCTACATTTAGTGTAATATTAAGTTTTTCTTTTGAGTATGGTGGTATTTGATGTGAATGAGTGAAACATAGTATTCTTTTTTTTCTCTTATCTTCAACAGTATCTTTTGTATTATCTTGTATGAATCCAGCTATAAGTAATTCTTTTTCTAGCCGCTTTACATTTGACCTATCAATTAGTATATCTATATCACCCGAATATCTAGAATGCGGCTCCCCATATATCTGCATCGATAGAGCCTCACCCTTAATAACGGCATAATCTACATTCTCTAAACTATGCCAAATACCGGCAAGTTCACTGTACAGTAATCGTCTCTTAAGTTCATATATTTTATCCATCCTGTTATTCCTTTACTAATATGTCTAAACACTCTTGTGCATATTTAAGGTTATTATAAGTTAACTTATATCCCCTAACAGATTTACAAATTTCGGCTATTGTTTCTATATCTTTTTCTAAGTGTTTTGTATTCTTTAAGTTGAATATTAAATTTTTATATAGTTCACCTTTGCTTATTTCCTTTAAACTGTTATCTCCTTCTCTACTAATAAATAATGCACTAGAAAATGGATATTTATCCTGGGTATTATGTTCTTTATAATCACTTACTAAATAATTATTCTGACCTGTTAATGGGTTGTATCCTTTAGAAATTATCTTATCATTAATTAAATCACCAAATAACTCTTTACTTCGTAATGATATAGGCATTTTAAATGTTCTCATACTATAGTTTTTTCTATCTACAAATATATAATCATCCGAAATGTACTCATACCCTTTATGAACCAAACATGTGATAAATGTGGATTTCCCCGTAGTTGTAGGGGCTATTATTCCATAACTTTTCCCATTTTTACCTATTCCCCCACCATGAAAAATACAATACTCATCTTTAGAATATGCCTCGGAAAGGTTGTCGATTATTCGGTATAGGTAAAATCCGACCTTTTCAATATCATCTATATAATATGATTTATTTTTACTAATTAAATAATACTTATTTTCCTCATACTTTATTGATAAACACATTGTATTTACATTAGTATTGGTAAACTCTTTACAAATAAACTGTCCAAATAAACTATTTATAAGTTGTATAATTTCCACCCTATCCGTATTTATATTGATTCTCCAATTACATAATCTAGTATTCAATGTTATTTTTCTCATTCATTATCTCCTCTTAGCATATAAACTTCTTTGTGCTGTATACATACTGAAATATTTCCCACCTTTTTGCATTAGTTCTCTATGAGTACCTGACTCAATTATTTGCCCGTTATCAAAAACAAATATTCTATCGGCTAAAATACATGACCCTAATCTATGTGAAGTAATTATTTTAGTTTTCCCTTTCAATAAGACATTAAATTGTTCATATAACAAAGATTCTGATATAGGATCTAACGCAGCTGATGGTTCATCCATTATATAAAGCCCTACATTCTTTCTACTTAGCGCACGCTCAATAGCAATTCTTTGCCACTGTCCACCTGAAAGATCTACCCCATTCCTATCAATGTTTCCTAATGGTGTTTTATCCCCCTCTGGAAGATCACTCAAAAAATTAATAAATGTAAACTCTAATTCTTTAATATCTTGAGATGGATTAACTAATTCAATGTGATCCTTTATGCTCATTTTATACCTTGCAAAGTTTTGGAATACACAAGCTACATGATTTCTAAAATCATTCATTACTTCACTACTCTCATAATTATTAATCATTATGAGACCTTTACTGGGTTCTAATATTCCCAGTAATAATTTAATGAATGTAGACTTTCCTGATCCATTTTCGCCCACCAATGCTATACTTTCCCCCTTTTTTATTTGGCAAGTTACATTATTAATTGCATAAGAATTTGTGTTAGGATACTTATACGTTACATTAGAAAATAGTATATTATCGATACCAGATATATTTTTTTTAGATGCTACTTCTTCATCCAACTGTAAAAAATTTTCCCAATCCTCTAAATGGGTTAGTCTAATACTCATATTATTAATTTGTTTGAAAATATCACATACTGAGCTAGAAAGTAAGGCTCCAGCACTTAATATTAACGCAAAATCTCCAATAGAATTCTTTCCTACTTTATAATTAGTGGTAACTATAAATAAGCAAATAAATATACCAATTTTAGATATTAGTACAAGAACAAATGACATTATAGACTGCTTAATTAATAACTTTAACCCTTTTCTATACAAACTCTCTCTTACTTTATTATATTTATTTATAAGTATTTGTTCTAAACCAAACGCCCTGATTTCTTTACTATTTTTTTTATCTCTAAATAACGTGTGCAAATAGTTTATTTTACGATTATCATTAGTTTGGTTGATTTCTAAGTAATATCTTTCAAAAGCATTTTTGGATTCCGCATATATGTATATAAGGTTAGGTACTATTATAATTATTATAAAATACCATTCTACCGTTGATAATAAAACACCATATGAGATTGTAGATATTAAAGCAACAAGTAGTAAAATTACAAAATTCAACGCGTCATAAATAACAGGTGCATTTATGCATACTCTATTTATTAAATCAAATGTATCCGCTGATTCATATACATCATATTTAATTCTATCTAATTTATTGAAAATATAATTTTGAATATGTTTTCTCGTAAGATAATTTATATATGTATTTTCAATTTTTTTTATACTAGTTAAAAATTCATTTATCCAAATCATAATATTGCTTATTAACATTAATAAAATCAAATAATTTTGTATGTCATGATTTTGATTATTTAACGCATATGTTACCCCATTTAATATTAATTTAGAAAAATAGGATAATATTGGAGGTATGAATGATGCTAAAATCATTACTAATATATATACAATCAATTTTTGTATTACAGTTTTATCAGCACCTATTCGTAATAATTCTTTAGCAGTTTGTGCATTTGCTTTATTCATACTAAACACTCCAATCATACCATTTAGCTTGTTCATTAAAAAAATTATAATATAATTTTTTTTCAGCATATAAATCTTTATGTGTTCCAATTTCAGCAATTTCTCCATCTTTTAAGAAAATAATCCTATCTGCCATTTGACATATCCCTACTCTATGTGATATTATTATGCTTGATTTATTTTCGAAATTTTTCTTAATATAATTAAAAAGTTCAATTTCACTTAATGGATCAATAGCTGAAGTTGGTTCATCAAAAATAATCATTTCTGAATTTCCAATAAATGCTCTACTTATAGCAACTTTTTGCCATTCTCCTCCTGACAATTCTTTCCCCTCTGTTTCATATAGCTTTCCCAAAAAACTATTATACGTAAGCTCTTTCTCTTCAATTACTTGGTCCAATCCACTTACTCTTCCTGCATTATCTAATGCCTTATCATCATCTATTTTACTTAAGTCTCCATAACCTATATTTTCTCTTAATGTAAACTCATATTGTACAAAATCTTGAAAAACTGGTTTTGATAAAATTCTAATATCATCTTTATTGATGCTATTAATATCCATTCCCTTAATTTTAATGCTACCACTTTTAGCTCTATATAGACCTAATGCTAAGGCACTTAATGTTGATTTTCCTGATCCATTACCCCCTACCAAGGCAATAACTTCATTTTTATTCAGCTCGAAATTTATATTTTTTAAAACTTTTTTCTCAGGATAATAATGAAAACAAACATTTTCAAATTTAATTATAGGTTTTTTTGATAAATATTCATTTTTTTGATTCAGAATATTCTTATCCAAATTCTCTATATTCAGAATTTCTTCAATATCCTTTGTATAAATTCCGCAACTTGAACTTTTAGAAAATGTATTAGCGATATAACCTATATACCTAATAATTATACTTCCCATTCCCATTATCATAGTATATGTTGCTAAATCTATATTATTTGTATTTAACATTTTAAATAGTAATATAAAAGGAACTACGCCAATCAAATTATATGCTAAATTTAACAGTATAAAATTTAATTCTTGTATTTTTTTTAATTTAATTTGCCTCTTGAATAATTCATCACCTAATATATTCCATTTTTGTTTCAAAACTCTATTATAGCTATGAATTCTATTTTCAATAATCATATCTTTTGATTGCTGTAATAACTTGAAATAATTTATTTTTTTCCTTTCTATCTCTGTTTTTTCTAAAAATTCTTCCATATGATTTGCTTGTATAATTCTATTAATAGCTAACATTAATCCCATTATGTAATATATAATTAGCACTGTAGGATATTTTATAAGCTGTATTGTCGAAATTAATAATGAAATAAAGTAAGCAATATTATACATTAATATTGCTGGCCCACTCGATATATAAATAATTGATTCTTTAGCACGATCAATTTTGATTTGTGCGTCGGCATTATCTAATAATTCCATCGGACAACATTGTAAATTAAAATGTATCTTTCCTTCTATCCAACTTGCAACTTTTAATCCTACTATACGTTGCACAATAGGTGATGCATATGCTTGAAAAATAAATAGTGCTGATACAATAAAATATATTGATATAGTAATTAATATATCAATATTAGTGCTCATCAAATCGTTGGTCATTGCCGAAACAATTCCTTTTTGTAAGTATACTTCAATTGGCTCTAGTATACCTAATCCACATATAAAAAATAAATATAGTATTATAATAAATGGCCATCTTTTTAATGAATACATGGTATACTTTATTTGGAATTCAAGCCCATTTTTAATATTATGGATTAGTCCAACCATTTTATTCCCTCTCATAACCTTGTATAGTCTTGCATTTTTCTATACTATTAAGAAAATATTTATGTCTTTTTCTAGTAAAATCATTTCCAAACAACATAGTTAAACAACACTCAACTCCAGATATTATTGCTGCTATTTTTGATCCTCTTACATTTAAAATTATAGCCTTATCATTTTCCAGTAATTTTTCAACTTTACCAATAATATCTTTTCTGATTATTGGTTTATCCATTGAAATATTGTTATCACCTTTTGTGATAACATATTTAGGCAATACCACTATGATTCTATGAATAGATATACCTATTGGACTTTCTTTATTTTTAAAGACAATTATGTCTCCTATCTTATACTTGATAGCTTTTGATATGTATATTGATTTTATTTTGAACGGATTAAGATGCGGCAACATGCTTACTCCAATAACTTTAACTTGCTTTGTTTTCTCTATTGTAGCAATATTGTCTTCTATAGAATGCTTCAGTTGATTTATCAGCATCCTTGTTTTAGACATGAACAGCTCCCCATTTTTTTTATTTTCTCCTTCATAAAAAACTTAATCATACCACACTGATCTGCTTTCTCAAAAATATCCCCTGTTTGAGCATATGATGCCGCTGGACATCCACACATGCATACCTCATTAAATGAACACTTCTTACAATCAGACTGCTTTTCTTTTCTACTACGAACTTTATCGATTACTTTTTTAGCCTTCTCTGAAGATAATGCCGTAGAAATTGTAGTATTATATACATTTCCTACAATATTTTCATCTCCACAAAACATCTGACATACGAATATATCCCCATTGGGTTCAATTTTAGGTCCAATGTCTAACTGTCCGTCTGCAAACAAAACACATCCTACTTGCTTTTCAAGATCTGAAAAAGTAATCTCTATTTTCTCTTTATACTTTATCTTCATTGCCTGACATTTAATTGCAAGTTCTGAGATACTAACCACATCATCGTTAAAATCATATACATATTCATACTCGTTTCCACGCCCACTTTTAACTAATAATGATATGTTAAGAGTTTTCACATGATAATTTACAGCAATTTTTATAACCTCCTCAATTTCATCACTATTATTTTTTCCAACGTTATATCTTAATAATATCTGTCCTGAGTATCCATATTCCTTTACTTTATCCAGTAAGCTCATGGTCAATTTATAGCTTCCTTTACCTCTACAAATATCATTGTCTATCTCTTTCGTAGAATCTAGTGTTATTTGTAATTTATGTCCCTTAGACAAAAGTTTTATGGCATGTTCTTCTGATAATAATGACAAATTAGTTATGATTGTTGCATACATGTTTAACTCTTCTAATTGTTCAAGTATATCCATTATATCTGGATGTGAAAATGGCTCTCCACCCGATAACGTAATATGATTAATGTTGTTATTTGCACACTCTCTAATAATCTCATCGACTTTTTCCCTCTCCATATAAGTACCTAGCTTAGATGAGTCATTATAGCAATATGGGCAGTCTCTATTACAAAAAGATGTTATTTCAACATATAATCCACTAAATTTTAAATTGTACATTTCATTCTCCTTATTTGTGTAATACAACAGATTGCTTTTTTATAGATTATTAGATAATATCATCAACTTCCCTATGTACATAATTACTTCCAGTTCCACATGTAAATGTAGTTCCTTCTGAACAAACTGCACTCTGACATGTTGCTGACACAACTACATGATTACATACTTCTTCTTTTGAGAAACTTTGCATTAAGGGGCTTACATATTTCATACTCTCACCTCCCTTTGAACTGATCTATAAATTGAATTGTATATATTCTTAAATAATATCCTCAGCTTCTCTGTGTACATAATTACTTCCAGTTCCACATGTAAATGTAGTTCCTTCTGGACAAACTGCACTTTGACATGTTGCTGACACAACTACATGATTACATACTTCTTCTTTTGAAAAACTTTGTATTGCTGGGCTTATATATTTCATGCTCTCCCTCCCCTCTTTAACTTGCTTCTAATAATTAATACAGTCACCTGTTGTATCACCTTTCCAAAACAATGCCTGAGTTCCTAAAATTATTAATTATATTATCACAGTCACTCTCTAATAAACTGATTTCTACATTTGAAAAATTCTCTTTCATATGCGCTACATACGTAGCCTTAATATCATCTTCTATACTTCCTTTTATCAAACTTAAAATGTATGTAGCTGATGAATTTAATATGTGTATCATCTCGCTCCCAGAATCATATAACATAGTTTCTCCATCGCTAAATATCTCTATTTGATAATCTTCATTAACATATATTTTTTTCATTTTACACTCCTCCTTAAAATATAAAATAGACATATTTCATTTTTGAAATATGTCTATGCAACTTTTTACTTATTAATCTCTCTGTTTACTATATACGAAATTACATACTCCATTAATATTAAATGGAACCCCATGAAACTGTATGTTAATTATATTTACACCCTCTGTGCACTCATAATCACTTTGATCAATAAGCTTTGCTCCCTGGTAAAGTGCTACTCTTACTTTTTCATCATCAGGCCATGGTAAATTAGCTAATAGGCTATAAACAGTTTCCTTATCTAAGTTAATCCCAAATAGTTCATCTATACTTATATTAAATATTTCAGCTAATATAGGCAGTAAAAAAATATCTGGACAACTAGTTTGTTGCTCCCACTTCGATACAGCTTGGCATGAAACCCCTACCTTTTCTGCTAATTCCTCTTGTGTTAATCCGCATAATTTTCGATAATAAGCAATCTTTAATCCTACTATAGAATCTCTTTGCATAGCATGTTCCTCTTTTCTAATTATTTTAACATATCAAATTATTTTGTCAACATAATATATTTTTATTTTTCAATATATTATGTTATTTACAATCATTATAACTCTTTTTTGTGTTTTTTTAAATATACTATTGGTTTAAAAAATACTATTGTCAGTTGATTCCGTATTATTAGCAAAAATATTCTAATGAGTACCACCACTCTTATAATCATTACTAGCTTTTTTATTTAAATCATAAATAATTACATCTCCACGATTAAAAGTAAATATAACATTATTATCATCTACCTTACTTTTTATTGCTCCCTCTATATCCCACATATTGCCTAGTGGTACATCATAATAGCTTAAATCAGGATTATTAAACTGCTGATCCTTAACTGTATCTATTTTGAAATTAACCATAATATAACCATCTTTAAGCCAAAAACTTTCTTTACCGTTTAATCCTTGCTTTTTAGCATATTCAAACATATCATAGTCTTTAGGAACTACATAGACTTTATTTGGTATATAATACTCTCCATACCAATGCTGCTGCGACTTCTTCACTTTAACTGGGTCTACACCGGTCGGGGTCATATAAGTATCTCCAATAAACATTCTTGCTGACGAAGGTAAAACAATCTGACTAAAATATCCTATTTTTGTTTTATTATTTTTTAAAGATTCTTCTGAAACGCCTAAGATATGTGATGTAGCCTTAATCTCACTTTCAGGAACGTTTCTATCAGCATTTCCTAATCTCATATATTTAGGATTATTTTTATCAGTAGAACTCCCTACCTTTACAAAATTTTTATTTTCCCCTTCAATATTCTCACTATAATATAAATCTACTTGTTGTCTATTCTGACCATTTTTATCAACATAATAGAATGTTGGAGTAATATTAATGCAATCATAAGGATTAAATAAATTTCCTATTGTTACTAACTCAAATTTAAATTTATAGCCCGTTGGTAGCACTCCAATATTATCTTTATTCGGATGACTGCCGTTGATAATTGGAACAGTAAACTCACTACTATTTCCTTTTACTTTTCCATTCTGATCCTTAGTGCCTATCCAATAATAATTTCCTGTATGCTTTAATGTATCTTTCCCTACCCTAAACACATCTTGCCATGTTGGATAATCTTCTATATCTGTTACTTTGAAATCATATAATCTGCCTATTACTTGGACTGGTATTTTTTCATAAGCTACATAGTTCCTCATATCTAAATTGGCATTTTTCTCATAAGAAATATCATTTGGGGCATTGATTGAAACTGCTCTAAACTCTACTTCATAATCACCTTCATCAACCCATATAGGCGTATAGAAATTCATATTATCATAAGGCAACGGAATATCTATCCATGTATCAGCTTCAACATATGTTCCTGTCGCTCGATCTGTTCCTTTGTAAATATCAAATGGGAACCTTACCTGTTTCTTCTTGGTATATTTTGCATAGTCTTGATACCCATACCCTAAAATATCTAAATGCTGACCAACTGTAGGAAGTGAAATAGTGTTAGGGCGATCTAAAATAATACTTACCTTAGATAAATTAGGCATAACTTTCTGATTAAAATTTTTGTCGTCATAAACACTTGGAAAACATACAACTGGTGTATGTACTGTAACTGGATTAATTCCATCAATAGGATACTCTAAAAACTGACTTCCTCCTCCTACACTTTGAATCAAATTATAATAAATCTTTCCTGTACTTTCTGCTAGTTCTTTATTTCTTTTTTCAGCTTCTATTGTAAGCGTATCTTTATAAAGAACGTCTCTATCTATCATATTAGGAGTCGGGAAACTACTTGGTCCTGCCGTTTCTTTTTCTTGCCAACCATCTTCAAAAATAGTGCTGCCATTTACTTCTAATCTATCATTTTTTACTTGTATTTCTTTTACTTCATCTTCCGCTATGCTTGTCCAATCCTCGTCAGGTACACTCGGTTTACTTGTTCCACCATCTATAGTTTGGCTTGGCATAGTTATAGTCTCTCTAAATTCTGGCTCTTTAATATGAGCACTCTCGCTTGAATCTGCACTAATAGAAACACTCGGCTTTTGATACCCACTAGGATATAGTGTAATACTTTCACCATTTGGAAGGGCATAATTATTAACTATCGACTTTTCAATCCCATACACTTGCAATTCTTTAATAATCCCATATGCGAACTCTCTTGTAACTGTATAAGTTTTTGAGACTGTCTGTGAATCACTATAAGAAACCCAATCACTCACCCAATAATCCTCACAATTAGAGGTACAATTACCTTTATCATCATCTGAATGTGAAGTTGACCACCATCCTTCATCTACTTTCCATTTTAATTCATAGGTTTTTGATATTGTAATGTTATAGTCCTTACTTCCTACAACATTTTCAAAGTTGTACTTATATAAAAAGTCTTTTGCATCAACTTGTACATATAAATCCTCTGTAGTAGGTATTCCATCTAACACCTCAAACTTCTCATTATCCCTGTAATCTGCTCGTATAACTGCTGCTACACTAGGGTCTAAATCCTCCCCCGAACTGTCACCTCCTCCTGTTGGTGGCTGTGGTGGGGCATCCCCCTCATAATAGAAATATATGTACACATTTTTATCCTTACCATCATACTTAAAGGTTACATTTTCACCTTGTTTCATTGGTTGACTACTATCAGGTGGAGTCCCTGTTTTAAACCTAAACCCTTTGTATGTCATGTTATTAATGTCTGTTTTAGGAATTGTATAATCTTTAGATGGCTCAACTTTTTTATCATAATTATAACTAGCTAACGATTGCCCTTTAGTGGTGAAATGCTTTACAACTAACATTCCATCTGTAGGCTCAAACTCAACCTCTATAACGATAGGAATATAATATCTAAGCCCCTCTACATTCTGCCCTTGCCAATCCTTTGTCTGATCTTCAGGATAGGATGCATTTAATGTTACATCTCCTGTTACTTTAATACTTACTTGATTACTTCCTATCCCCGAAGGTATCGCCTTACTTACCTTTACATTCTCTCCTACTGCCGGTTCAATTTTAGTTACATAATCTATACCTCTTGTAGTGTCCCAAATATTCATATGCTTTGAATCTTGCTTATTAAACTCATATACACTAACTCTTTTCACTTTCTTATCATTAGGGAATCTTAATCTATAATTATATTCAGCCGAATGTCTTTCCCCTGGCTTTCCATCACTTGTCCATGTACCATCATTATGTTTCCAAACATCATAATACATTAATCCTACTGTATATCCTATATTAGGATTAACTTCTAAGTCAGTAAATTTCAAAGGGTCTCCCCCTGTATTGGAAATCATTTTACCGTACACTCCAATAACGCTAATAGCCATAATGACTATCAACGTTATTGCTACAACCTTTCTTTTTATTTTTTTTCTCATTTATTTAATTACCTCACTTCTTGGAATAGCTAATAACTTTTCTTTTCCTTGAAATACCAAGTAGTTTACATTTTCTATCTTATAATTCTTATAATCTTCCCCTGAAACCCCATAATCAGATAATGCAACAACATTATATTTTGCTGTTACTGTACCATCTGAATTTTTAGTAAATGTAGATGGAGTTCTACGTCTCTTAATCCCTTGTTTATCACTAAACCATACATTAGTCCAATCCCATGTAGCAACTCTAGGCTTTTGAGTAACATATATTTCTTTCTTATCTCCCGAAACAGAAATATCGTAAATAGTATAATCCCCTCCATCAACAGGAAGTTGAGATTTACTTATAACTACCACTTCTTTATAACCATCTTTTACAAAGGCATTTCCATATTTTGAAATTGGCTCTGCTTTTAATTCATCAATATGTGTTACTTTAATCTCTTTACCTGTAGTAATTTTCACTGTACTTACTTCTTTTAACCAATCAACCCCTACCCCTAATCCCTCACTTACAAATCGCAAAGGGACAAAAGTTCTATTTTGCTTATTTATTGGTGTTGTATCCATTTGCTTTACTGTACCATCTACTTTAATTTGTTTACTTCCAAGTTGCATTTCAATAGCTTTTCCATCTTGATTAATTGATACAGTTTTTGTTTTCTCGTCCCAATCAACCTTTGCCCCTAATTCTTCACTTACAAACCTTATCGGAACTAATGTCCTATCATTCTTATCCATAAAAGGCTGTGCATCTGGAAACTTCACAATTTGGTTATCTATTGTAACCATAATATTTTCTTTTGCTTGAACTGGGATAGCCACCATCATAAGACTTAATGCTAATAATCCTAATTTCTTTTTCATATAAACTCTCCTTTTCTCAACCTCTTTTTTATTTAATTATACCATGTTAGTTGTAATAAATAAACTATATTAGTTATTTTCAGTCTTTTTTTCATTCTTAATCCTATAAATTTGACCCATTCCTACCTTATAAGTACGTCTTATATCCTCAATACTTGCCCCATCATCTAAAGCCTTTATAATAGCATTGTATCTAATTTCTTCTTTTCCTCCCTTGCATAACTCCGTCTTTCGTCCTTTATACTTTCCTTTTGCCTTTGCAATAGCTACACCTTCTTTCACTCTTGAAACAATCATAGCCCTTTCAAATTCTGCAAAACTTCCTAGCATATTGAACATTAGGTCTTTTAAGTGGTCTTGCTCCTCACCTCTTGAAAAAGTCATACTCTCCTTTATAAATTTGATAGTTGCTCCTTTATTAACTATTTCGTCTACTATTGATTTAAGGTCAACTATACTTCTTGCAAGTCTACTTATCTCATGCACTAAAATAATATCGTTTGGCTCTATTTCTTCTAAAAGCCTTTCTAGTTCTGCCCTTTGTCTTGTCTTACCACTTATCTTGTCTATGTAAACTTTCTCTGCTCCCAACTCCTCTATTACCTTTTTTAACTGTCTAACTTCTTTCTGTTTTTCTGTACTTACTCTTAAATATGCTTTTATCAATTTCATCACCTTTACCATTAAATATTGTTATAAAAATAATAGCATACTTATTTATATTCGGTAATATGTATACAGTAATTTAGGAATCCTTATTTTTCAATCTTTCTAACAACTAATTTAAATTACCGTTTAACTATAATCAAACAGTAATCCCAAATTTAACAAGGTGGAGATTTAAAAATTTAAATTTGTAACCCGAGGAAATTTTTAAATACTACCTTGTTAAATTGCTATGACTAATACACTTTTGCCCTGCTCCTCACCATACGGTTGAGGGGCTTGGCTCACGCCGAGTGTCGCCGAAGGCAAGGTGGGGTTTGGGGACAAGTCCCCAATTGGGGTATTGGGGTAAACGACCCCAAGGTTCTAAAGGGGGGTGAATTTACTTAGGATCACGGCGCGCAACGTTCTTTGTTGCTGCTGTGGCCCTAAGTAAAGAGGTGGAACGCCTATATCTCTCTTCCGTTCTCCTTATATAGAATCAAGGGTATATAAACGCCCTCCGGTCGCCCCTGATTCTATATATTTTTTATGCTATGCCTTAAGTAATCCGATCGACCGAAACGCTTGGCTCTTTAGATATTTTCTCTCTTGTCGAATTTATCTAGCCTAGCATAAAAAAACGTTTCTCTATACTATCTAGTATTAGGGTGCTCTTTCCTCTCTCCCTCACACTTGGCTCTTTTAAGTCTGCATTATATAACCTTGGCTACTTTTAAATAAAGGGTATGATATGCTATCTAAAGCTGTATCACACCCTGATTTATATATTTATTCAAGGCATACACTCCCTACATGGTCTATAACCTTTTTTTGCTCCTTCTTGCCTTGTTTGGACTTCGTAACTCCGGTTAGTCAGTAGTGTACATGAGTCTCTATGATAATATGGTAGCCCATCTATATTTTGTAAATAATATTTAGCTCCTTTATATACTCTCGCCCCACCTATTGCATAATAGTTATACACTTCATTAGATATGCCTATAGGATAGCCTTGGAAAAATACCATCATCCCTATATCATCTACTGTGTTATACCAATCTTCTTCCTCAATTTGTGGGATAGCAAACATATAATCTATACCCATTTGTCTAGCCATTGTATTATGATTATTAATATAATAATTTAGATCATTCTTCACCTTATCAACGATACATTTACGTCTTGTACTCTCAAATGTTTCTAAATCACTAAGAATTTGTGTCCCTACTACTGGGGCTAAATCCTTTCTTTTTCCTTCATAAAATCTATTATTATTACTGTCATAAACACTTAAATAATCATCCATTGTAAACATATAGATATATCCATCAGCTTCATAAGTAAAATATTGTTTAGGCTGCCACACCTTTTCTATTACTTTCTGTCCTTGCTTTTCAAACTCCTCACTTGAATATATATAATATCCGTCTCGATCTATTACACAAATTACTGGAATATAAGAGTCTAGTATTCCTTTTTGAGTAGTATTTTCTAAAGCATTAAAATTAAGAAATAGGCTATCATAAAATGTCTCTATTGCTTTTTCCTTATTAATAATAGGCTTCTTGGAGTCCCCTCCTACTTCTATTAGCTGAGACACTCCATCATCAACAGCTGTATCTAATGCTCTATTTAATTCTATTCTCTTTTTTTCACCTAGCTTCATATTATCTATTTTTAAATCTAATGTTAAAGAAAAAGGAATGACTACAAATAAAAATATAAGTGCTAAATCAGTTATTTTCATTTCGTATCATCCCTCCATAATTCACTATAATCTTTTCCGTTTTAAAATTTCCTTTATATATCATATCTTGTAACCTTGTCGCTACAGTTTTATTAATATTATGTACTTTCACATTAAACATATCTTCTTGCGAAAAATAATAGACTCCATCATCTGTAAGTTTCTGTAATATATCATCATTGTGAATATATTGGTAGTTCGTTTCATATGAACCTTGGAATACATTACTTTCATCATATATAGGATCATACTTTTTTCGATAATGCTCCATTTGTATTCTATAAACATTCCCCGTAGCTGTTAATTGACCATTGAACTCTGTATACATTTCTCTAGTAATGTAACCTAATGCTCTTACTGAATCAACAAATTCAGTTGTTTCACTTAATACAACGACTTGGGAAATATCATCTATCCTTTGAAAGTTATCTAGTATTGGATAGCCAAACATAATAACAACTGCTACTATTATAGCTACGACATTACTTAAAACATTATCAGCCCCCATCCTATTTCTCCTTTCTTAATTTTTATAGTAATAAACCTTATTAACTTTCCCATCTATAATTTCAATTTCTCTTCTATACTGTCCTTTAAAATCTATTTTATATAAATCAATCCTAGTTATATCAATATTTGCATTTAATACATATCCATCTATTTCTATATCTGTTTCTAACCCTTTATATATCGCATTTAGTATATCCCCACCAGTAGCATACTTCATACTTGGTGGGGATTCTTTTTGCGATATAGTCCTTTCTTGATTATAGTATTTTAAGTTTATATATAATCTATTTAATGAAGTGAACATACTTATGTATAATGAAATAGCACTTATAAACACTAAAACACCTAAAATCTTTAATAGTACTCTATTCGCATTTTCCATAGCTTTATTGTTGTGTAAATGTTAATCTATCTATTACATCATTTGCATCACGAGTAACACTTCCTTTAAATTTACCGGATGGATTAATGTATTTATTAGATTTAGGGTCTGTTGTATCACTTGCTGTTCCACTTGCACCATTGTTGTACTCTGTTGTTGATTTTTTAGTTACAACTTCAATAGTAACAGGATCATTTTTGAATTTGCTAATTAGTGATACAACTTCATTACCACTTACTTCCATACCCTCATATACTGTATATTCACTCTCTAAGATGTTTGTATTAATTTTATCTACCTTACTTACAGCTAACTTGGCTGTATTTTGCCCTTGATTTAGAATAATAAATCCTATTGTAATTACTGCTAGTGTAATTACTACACCTGCTCCCATTATTAGTGCTTTCATTGAATTATCCATAATTTAAACTCCTCCTAATTTCTACATTATAGTTTCCATTTGTGTTACATAAACACTTAAATAGTTTATACTTGACAGTACCATAGGTATTAATAAATATAATATTACTGACAATGTTAATGGTGAAAAAGAGATCATACTCCCTATTGAACTTTTATTTCTTATCATAATTTCATTATCTTGTTTTCTTTTATCAGAATAATAAATACGATCTGCTTTCAAAGTATCAAACGCTTGTAATACACCTATTCTTTCACTTGCTGATTGTAAGTTTTCTACTACTCGTATAAACGGGGTAAAACTTTCATCTTTCTTCAATTCCTCTAGTGCCTTATTATCATCTGCTTCAAAATTCATAATGCACTTTCTGATAGAATCTTTAAATATTGAAGAGAATTGTTCTAACCATTCTAATATGTTATCTACCGTAATTCGTTCTACATGCATTAACATAAGCAATATTGAATGAAATTGAAATACCTCCTCTTCCATAGCCATTTCAATTAGTTTTTTTCTAAAAGCTAATATCAAATAAGGTATACTATAGAAAATTAACGCTACAATAAATGCAAGTATTAAATGTATCCATTTAAAATAGTACTTATTATATTTTTCAATTTTCCCCAAGATTCTTTCAGCAGACTCCTTAGCCACTTTTTTATCCGTTATATCTCCTTTCTCTAAAATTTTCTTTTCTATTTTTTCGTAACTAAGATTTTCTTGCCCCTTGTACTCCAAAATATAAGTTCTATCTATATTCATCAACGTATCTATTGAATATACGCTGTGAACAGCTTTGTAATCCTCTAATCCTATTGGTAAAGTGATTAGATTATTTTTATTAATGTTAATTGCATTAATTACTATCAATATACTTAATAAAAATCCACTTATTGCATAAAGCATCCTTTTTAGGTAGAAATATTCTACTTTGGCTTTTGTTCCTGTCGTTTTCATCATAGCTTGGATCTTTAGTACCTCATTGTACTTCTTATTCATAACATTAGTTACAAGCCTTTTTATCAAAGAAATCTTTAATAATTTCTCTTCTATAAATGAAAAATAATTGACTTCATAATATGGACTTTTAAGCTTACCAACAACATAGTATGCTGTAATTGAAGTTAGAAATAGTATTATATCTGCTATAAGTCCATAGGCTCCTTTATAATAAATTTCTAACTCCGGCATATAGGTCATTCCCCATAATTCGATTAACTTAACAAGGAATATCGGTGCAATAGCAATATAACTCAATCCCATAAAGTTATTTCTTATCTTTTCCCTTTTTAATATTTCAACGTTTAGTTCCTCTTTTAAATAATTAAGATTTGTTAAAAATAATGATTGCTGCTCTACTTCTTTATCGCCAAACTTAACAACCGTATAGCAAAGAGATAAAAATGTTTTCAAGAATTTATTGGGTGCTTTCTCATAATAATTATTGATTGCTGTATCTATATCATCACTTATTAAAGCTTGGTGCATTTCATTGATATGCTGTGCTATTTCATAATCACATAACTCCACCGTATCGTATAATGCTTCTTCTACCATTTCATGTTGATGATATAAATGTCTAATATCTCCTATAGCTTTTTCTAACTGTTTCATCAGCCTATCATCAGCCTTGATAATTAATGATGAAAATACCTCTTCATGAATTACATAGACTATTACTATTGAAATAAAAATAAAATATAAGCTATTTGAAGAGAGAAGTAATACAATTAAACAAATTGCTGCAATCCCACTACTCATATATGCTAATTGCATAGTTCGTCTACAAATTGTCCAATTATCTACAACCTCAACTAACTCTATTCTTCTTCTGATCCTTGAAAGATACTTACTAGGTAAAGTATATTTATTTAAAATTACATACGAATTGTAGAAAAAATCATTCCGAGAGCTTTTAATTAAGCTTTTCTTTATACGGGGATTCTTTTTTGCATAAGTAAAGACATATATAATTAAAAAAATTGAACATACTATTAATATAATAAGTATTGCTAATAATACATTAGTGTTCATTATCCCCCTCCCATTCCTTAAGGAATTTTCTAAACCCCTCTAAATCTTCTTTTGATAATTTACTCTCTATTGCTGCAATACTCTTTTGACTTATCGGGTGTGCAAATTCATATTTTGCATCTTTCCATACTACAATATCTCTTGTCTCAAAAGTTTTTCGATTAGTTACCCTTGTAAAATATTGTTCCATCGTCTGCATGAATTTTGCCATTCTTTCTTCATGTGTTGTAGCATTTAGATAATCTTGTGAGTATTCTTCTTCTACTGGAACTACCTCTGTGATACGCTCTAAATATCTATGCCCTTCGGGAGTTATACTTAAATGTATATCAAAGTTAATTCCTTCTACAGCCTGTTTCTCTGCTACAAATTCATTTGTGAATCCACCACATTGTAATAGTGCATTTCTTGTCCACTCTATTAAAGATCGTGTTGTAATGGCATGGTGTGTAAAGATAGTAAATAATGATGCTACTTGTCCCATTTGAATCATCCAACTTGCAACAGGGGCCTGTGCAATCTCTCCTAGTATATTTACTGCTCCATCTGTTTTTTTCTGTAAATCCAATCCTTCTTGACCACTTATAGTAGGTGTTTCTCTAAATGAAACTATATTTCTCAATGGATATAGCTTTCTTAGATGTAATTCAAACGCCATTTCTTGTAGTCGTAAAGTCAGTCTACTATCAATAAATTTAACGGCACTCATTATAAATGTAGTTTTCCCTGTCCCTTGCTGTCCCGTAACTGCAATTCTTCTATGTCCTTTTAAAAAGTACTTAATTGCTGTAATTGGTATCTCTTTATTTTCATCTACTAGAAGTTCCTCAATCGTAACTTCCTTAATATTGTCTAGCTTTCTTACAAAGAATACCCACGATTCACAAAATGGTGGTCTTGCTACTACAACTCGTGATCCATCTTTCATTTCATTTACTTTGTATCCATTTGATTCAGATAACTGCCCTGGGGAGTTATACTTGTAAATATTTTTACATACCCTTTTCAAGTCATTTTCATTCTTAAAGCTTAAGAATCTTAAGTGTACTGTCTTTCCTTTGAAAAATATCCAAATAGACTCATAGTTTGTTGGAGTTCCTTCCTTAATCATCAAATTATTAAACATTTCTGCCGGAATCCCTGATACTCCTCCTGAAACACCATCTATATTCATATCTCGTATTTCATCTATAACAGAAAAACCTTTATATGATTGATAGACTCTTTGAACAAGAATGTTTATTTTATCTTCAAAATACAGTACCTTCTTCTCTTTTCGATAAATATCGTGTATTTCTTCTGCTGTTACAAAATAACAACTATTGCCATTTTCATTTCTTACCCTATCCAAGCCATACTTTTTAAAAATCTCTATTAAAGCGTCCTTATCATATTGCTTTTTATATAGATATAATAAAATATCAAATTTGTCTTGAACGGTTAGACTTGTAATCTCTTCAAAAGGGATAATACGCTCTATTTTTTCATCATCTAACTTATAATCATTAATTAGCATATCTTTTATAAGGTCTTTAATATAAGCCTTTGAATCCTTATCCCCATAAGCACACATTTTCAATGCTGTTCTTATCTTTGTTTTATTCTTTAATCGTTTTTCATACTCTTCTTTTGATACTTTTACTTCATGTAGATTGGTTTTTAAAATATTATTGAAACTTTCTTTTACATACTCTAAGATCGGCTCAAATTTATATATTTCTTCTTGTTCTTCTTCGACTACTTGCTCCTTATTAGGCTTTAGATAAAAATATATTCCTACTCCTGCTACTGCTACTATTAAAATAATTAAAATTATATTTAGCATTTAATCACCCTACTTGCTTGTATGCTAAGTTAATATTAATATTTTTATGGGTAAGAATAGTTTTTACTAAATTGTCTACCTGATCCATAAAGAAATAATTTTCATCCTTTTTAGTAGCCTTAATATTTTTCAAGAAGAAGTCTATTACCTTACTATCATTGCAACTATCCATAAATTGAGCATTATGTGGTACTGCTGCTATTACATTTTTAACCCCATAACGTCTCTTAATATTTTTGATATTGTACTTAGATTTTTCTTCATAGTTCCCAATTACATAAACCATCTTATCTTCATAGTCTTTCAATTTTGGACTATTAAATGTCTTATCAAGAACTTCTATATTTTGATTGATATTAACTACAATCACATCACTACTATCCAGTAGATATTTTTGATACATTAAGTTAGTATGGTGCATGTCTATAAGTGTTACATCATAGTATCTATTTACACTTTCTACTAAACTCCCTATTCTATCACTTATTGTATTAACAAATATTTCACCGTTATTTTGCCTTGTAGATGGTAACAAGTCTAATCGACCATTCAAAATATTTAATGTAAAGTCATTAGCTTTTTGATCTGAACCATACTGTAACTCTCTTAAGAATGTATCTATATTTGCATTGGATATATTCTTAAGTTCATTCTCTACAAAATCCTTTTCTAAAAGCATTCTTTCTAAACGATTAAATTTTGCCTGTGTGTCCATAACACCTATTTTCATGGTATATTTTAAAGCCATCGTAATTGCACTTGCTGTAACATTACTTGTAACACTTGTTTGTCCCATTGCTTCACTTATAAAAGTAACTATCATAACTCTTTACCCCTCTCTATTTTTTTAATTTTTTTGGCTAAGATTTTAGGGTCCTGTTCAAATTCAATCTTTTCAACTACTCCTCTTAGCATTTGCTTAAATCCCTGAGGTAAAGTTTTGAAATCTACTTCATTGTAATATTGTAGTTTTATTTTATTTTCAAGTTCATTACTATTTAGATAGAGAAAATACTCTTCTATAGTATTATGCGTTGATCCTAAGATTAAATCTAAGTATTCTTTTGTAATCTTAGTATCTACAATGTCTCTAAAAACCTTTATATATTCTCTTAGTATCTGCTGTTTATCAAGCATTTCTTTCAACTGCAAAATACTCTTCTTTTGAATATCTGTAACCATAAAATTTAAATCTGTCTCAAACAGTTGTGATTTAAATTGATTATCATATCCAAAATTTATTAAAATTAAATCATACTCTTGCTCTTGAAAATGTTCTTCATTAAAGAATATATCTATATCATTTAATGTTATTACTTCTTGTCCATCATCTTCAAAATAGAACTTAAGATCACCTGTTAAATCTATCATGCTAACCGATTTGTCTAGCTTTTTTAAAAAAGTTGCAAGATAAATCATAATATCTTCTGTATCTTTTCCAAAAAATCCTATCCTTTTAATAGAAGTCATTTGGCAATACCTCGCTCTCTCCTGAAACATTGCTATCTTCTTGAGCTTCCTCATACTCTACAAACACATCATTATAAGTGATAGGCTCATAAACCACTTCCGGCATAATTTCAATACGTTTATCTAAAGACTCTCTTAAGCTTCTTGCTAATTCATTTGATGCTTTTTCAATTATATTCGGGTCCCTCTCGATGATATCTATAACCTCTCTATTAGGAATATATGTTACCTGTGATGGTGATTGACCACCATCTACATAAGTTACTGTATATAACATGGCTCCCTTTACTAAATAAGCATCTACAATACCACTACTAACTCTTAATATCTCCTCTGCATCTAAATGACAATATATAATGTTTCTTTCTTTATCCACTTCCTGTATCTTTTTCTTTGGTAAGACAATATAATCCTCACCATTAGGGAATCTTATTCTTACATCTACATACTGTCCTTGCTGTAGATTTCTTGGAAGATAGATCATATTAAACTCTTCTTCCCTTGTAGAATCCTTAATTTCATCTTTAGATACCATATGTTTCATTACCGGCACCCCTTGTACTAAGTTAGTACTAGCATATTTCCCAAAATCTTCTTCATTGATATACTTATCAGTAGCTACACTACTTACTATTTCAACCTTTTCAAACATTTCTTTTTCAAGTTTGGTACCATACTTTAAATTACTAAGAGGTAAATATGTAACAACTCTTGCAACTTCTTTTTGTAAAGACTCAATTTCAGCTTCATATTCTTTAATTACCTCTGTATTTTTCACATTAATATATGCTACTCCTCCAACCCCTGTTGCCACAAGAATACCTACACCTGCTATAATTCCTGCTGTAACAACCTTCTTTTTCTTTCTATTATGAGATTTCACAAACCCCATGTCATCACTCCTTCCTAAATATCTTAAATACATCAAATTTCTTTTTTCTTTCTTCTTTCATTCCTAATGTACCTTTGTACAGTCTTTCTATAGAATTATCTATAATAAATGGATTGCTTATAGTTCCAATGCTTAGAATAGGATTTTTAATATCATTTTTTAAATCTGATAACATTTCTTTTTCTAAAAAAGGAACTATGTACATCCAATTATTTTTTTTATCAAATTCTTTATTCTTACTATGGAAATTTAATAGTTTATGTACTTTCCAATCAATAGCATGACCTACAATATATTGTCTGTCACACCTTATAAATTCTTCAAATCCAATACATTCATCAAACGCTCCAAAATCTATTATTAAAAATTCGTATTGTGGCTTATATTGAATTAAAAAGTCTGCTATATCTAAGTTGTAGTAATAATCAACTCCCTTATAGCTAAATTGATTTCTTTTGGATTCGTCTAACGCTTGATGAATAAATCTTAATGATTTACTATTTACTTCTAATACTGCCACCTTAAATTCTTTTACTAAGATATTAGCAAGTGCCAAAGCATTATGTGTTACTCCAACTCCACTTTCTGATCCAATTACGCCTATAACTGCATTTGATAATGTAATATATTGTGTTTTTACATTTTCTCTTCTATTAGTGGCTACTTCTAAATCTAATTGCTTATTTAAGATATTGTTAGGAGTTATTTCTTTTACTACTTTTAAGAACTTAGTATCAAAAATCTCTTTATTAACCGTGATACTGTATGCAAATTCTTCTCCTTCATCTTCTAATTCTTGTAACTTAATAATGTAATCCTGTTGTATCTTGTATTGTTCAATAAACTTATCAATACGGCATGATGGATTACATCTATTAAATACAAACCATATAGGAATACCCAATTTATTTAAATCTCGTAACACTTCAATAGATACATTTAAATTTTCAGGGTCTACGACTCCTATTATCATATCCAGTTCATTTAATATCTCTCGTGCATATATATTTTCAATTTCACTACCAATGTCGATAATACTAATCAAACTATTTTTTACTGGTGAATACAGTAATTTCAACATATGGTTATAATGCCACTCAGGGATATCATATGAATTATTTGGTACAATAAATGAAATATTTTTATATGTATTGCTTCTATTTGTCTCCACTCTTTTCCCTTCATATATTCCATGATGAAATGAGTAAAAGTCTTTTATTTGCTTATCTAACTCTAAACTTTCATAGAGTTTGCCTTTATGCGTTTGCATCAAAGTTGTAATTATCTCATGCTCACTAATCATTTTGGCTAAGTTTAAAGCTATAAATGTTGATCCGGCACAATCATTAAGATTTATAATACCTATGCTCTTACTAGCAATACTGCTATATCTTTCTTTTATTACCTCTACTTCTTTTTCCTTAATAATCTCCTGAATGACCGGTACTTCTTTTATCACCTCTACTTCACGATTTACAACCTTAACGCTGCCCTCTTCTTGTTTATCTTGGTTATCTACTTTCTTTCCTTCCTGTAATTCTAAAAAGGGCTTTACCTTCTCTTCTATCTCTTTAAAATCACCTCTAAAAATTAATCCTTTTATCTGCTTCTTCTTAAATAGTTGTATAGCTTCATCTTTATAGTCTATTTTTTCATCCACTATAGCTAAGTCGTATTCATTGTAGAGTATGCTATCTCTTAACACATCAATACTCTCTATGTAGGTTACTGTAGAATCAGCGAATGAACACTTTAATTTTTCAAAGGACATTTTAGACTTTAAACAACATGCAATCCACATGATTTCACATCCTATTTAGCTTGATTTTATTTTTCTTCTTCACTTGGTGAAGCGTTTTTACTAGTTCTTTAATAGTTCTAATAGCTGATTGATCGATTTTTTCTAGTTCTGTAAGCATCTCAATAACCTCTTTAGTTTCAGTGTTCATATCTCACCTCTTGTAGTACGACTTTGTTATACTTTATAATATTATACGACATTATCGTTGTAGTCAATATTAATTTGTCGTATAATACTACTTTGTCGTAAATAGCTATTTGTTTATATAAATATTTTTAATAGAGGTGATAACAATGAATATAAGATTAAAAGAACTAAGACACTATCTAGGGCTTACTCAGTATGAGTTCGGAAAAAGTATTTTTTTAAGCCAAGGACAAATCTCTATTTTAGAACTCGGAAAAGCTACTATTACTCAACGTACAATTCATTTAGTGTGTATTAAATATAAAGTAGATAAACATTGGCTTCTTACTGGTCAAGAACCCATGTTTAAAACTCCTACCGTTATTGAATCTCTATAATTTAAAATAAAAAAGATGGTCTTTGTATAATACAAAAACCATCTTTTTTATTTTAGTTATCTTCTGCGTTTAGCTTTTTATATTTGTCTGATCGTTGCAACTTTTTTATCATTTCTTTTATGTTGCACTTTTCTTCTTCTGACAGTTGACTGATTTTTTCAGCTACATCTTTGATATTAGTCATGTTTCCCCTCCATATACACACCTTTTTTATATGTTTATAATAAAAAGGTCTATAGCAGTATACTCCTATAGACCTTTCAAACATCCATTTCTAAAATCTACTTGCTGTACCCCTACTCTTTAACACCTGTTTATATTCATTATCGTTGTCAAAATCTCTGTCATTATCTCCATTGGTCACTAATCGCACTTCCCCATTTCTTATATCGTCGTGAGCCTTTTCACACTTAATACTTTCAATTAATTTTGTTTCTTTTATTTCTCTTTCTTCACATATTCTGTTTTTATTTTTCCAGTACTTATATTGAACCTTCTCAATTAATGCTGGATTGTTTGCTCTCTGTGTAATTATATATTTAGTATTCTTTAATGACATCACTTCTTCTGGGAACATCAATTTCCTACTTGTATAACTTATACTGTTTGATTTACTAGAAAGTATTAACCCCTTATTAGATTGGCTCTTACCATTAACACTTATCGTTTTATTTCCTAATGTTTTAGAACAATACTCTGCTGTAAATGTATCATTAACCCCTAAATAAACCCTTGTATCACATTGAGATACAATATTTTCCCAACCATCCTTATATACATCTTTCATCTGTGCCAATGACTGCCATATCATCATAGGGTATATTCTTCGACCTCTCATAGTCCCTAGCATTTCTTTCATACCTGATATTTTCCCTATATTCGCCATTTCCTCTATGATAAAATAAACAGGATTTGGCAATTTATTTTTGTGGTCATATGCTGTTTTATATAATCGTTTAAATATAGTATTAATTGTTAAATTAATAATTGGAGAGAACGTTTTGTCACTATCTGACATAAAAATAAATAATGCAATTGGCTTTTCTTTTTTTAATCCTAACTGGCTAATATCTATAGTTGTAGTAGCTGTAATATTATTTACTTCCTCAATCGCAAAATATTTTAATTTGCCTGCTAATCCTCCTAATATACTAGCTGCCGTATTATCACTTTTACATATTAATAAAAAGTTTCTCCATAATTGCAAGGCTGCTCCTGTTACATTGTTCTCAAAATACTCCCTTGACTTATACATATCAATAGCCCCTTCTTCATTACATAATTCAGTTGTAAGAAATGTAAGGACCTCTTTAAAAACATGCTTATCCTTTGGCTTAGTCTGTTTAATTGCTCCTATTAATGCCCCTAGAGCCTGTCCTTCTTGTTCTCCCCAAAAGCCGTCTCCTTTACCCCCTCCGGTTGAAGCTTCTACACTAGAAATATATCCTTCACTTATCTCCATCAATTCTTTTTCTGTCTCCATGAACTCTATACAGTTTAATGTATCTCCATACTTCAAGTGAATAAAATCTAAAACTCTTACATCATACCCTTGTTCTTCTAAGTAATTAGCTGTTAAACAATATAATTCTGATTTAGGGTCTGTAACAATAATGTCCGGCATTTCGCCGTTCCCCTTCTTTTTATATATATAGGGCAAATGAAATAAGTTTGGTAATACGAACCCTGTTGTTTTAATTGATCCTGGGGACCCTAAAACAGTCATTTGCATATTTAACTCACCCTTAACAGGATGATATAAACCTTCCATTCCTAGCTTATATTCTTTATCCTCTTTACTTGACCCTAAAAACCATCCTATTTTATCATCCCCATAGTTCTCATTCTTCTCTTTAACTGTCTGAAATCTTGATGTACCATGAGAACCATATCCCGTTTCATCTACATACTTTTTATCCTTTTTCATATTTCTATAGATTGTGTTAGTACAAAAAGATATGATCCCTACTCCTATAACAAACCAACCAAAAAAGTTATACATATTAGGCTCTAAAAACTCTAAAAAAGTTTCAATAGATGCTAACCCCAAAAAATAGTCTTTATTAAAATGTTTTATTCCTAATGTATATACTTCTATCCACTCTCTTACAGTTGTAACCAATAGTACAACAATCATGAAATATAATAAATACCCTATTGCTGCTATTCCTATTTTAATTTTTTTCTTCATGCTATTACCTCTCCACCCCTCTATAATTTTCACTCGTCTTTTCTTCATGCCCTTTCCTTTCTCCTTTTGGAGAAGAAAATCTATTTCCCTTTTTATGCTTTATTTTTTCTTTTCCTCCCTCCTTCTCTAGTCTGCTAATAAAATTAGCAATTGCTCTACTTGTATCTTTTACGGCTTCTCTAACTTCCACTTTCTCATGTATATGATATTTAACATCTTTTTCAAATTCTTTTCTTGCTATTTCTTTCATATCATTTATATCCTGTGGAAATTTAAAGTATATTCTTTTATATCCCCTTTCTCCCTTTATATCGGACACGCCTTTAATAATTACATGTACATGGGGATGTCCGTCTGACTCATGTATACTGGCTATCCAATCTAATTTAATCCCTCTACTTTGTTCGTACTTTTTCAATGTCTCTCTTAGTAAATCTTTATAATCTTTTCCACTTCTCTTATAAGCATCATAATCTACCTGTCTTAATGAAAATACCATCTTATGTCCTTTTATAGCTGCATGATGCCTTAAAGATTTATTTTCATCTATCCTTTTTAAAAAATCTTTATAATCAGCATGATCCTCATCTCTACCAAAGAACCCTTTTTCCTCCTGCTTATCCCTAGACCTAAACCCTACATATTTTGCATGTGCTTCTAATTTTCCTTTATCTTTTATTCCTCCTAAATGCTTCATCACGATAACACTATTTGACATATTACCTCCTAAAAGTCTGATTTTGATGTGCTAAATCTATCATCCCTTTTTAAAGTTTTACTCTTATTGGTAAAGTAATCTACTCCATCAGTTCTTAATCTGTTAAATATATCTGCAATATCTTTTTCATAATAATCCTCTAAGAAGTATGCCAATCCGACTAATATCATTGAAGCATCTAGTCCTGTTCTCCCTAGCATACTTGATAAATGGCTATCTACCTTGGCTAACTTTTCATCTAGCATTTTTTCTAATTCTGAATCTTGAAGTACCTTCTTTTCTTCAAACCTCTGTATGTACTCTTGTAGTGCTGCATCGTATTCCTCTTTGATTTTTGTACCTTTCTGCTTAGATATAGATTTCATTTTCTCATGTAACGCTTCTGAAACTCTTGCGTGTGTTTCACCCATTTTCTACCTCCGTTAACGTATTGATATTCACAAAATAATTATATCACAGCACAAAGTTAACATTCAATTATATAGTAGTTAACAGAGTTTTTTGAGTGCGTAAGCACTCTTTAGAGTAGGTGTTAACCACTCTTTATCCTGCCCTACGGGGTTTTTGAGCGAAGTGAGAAAATCCCGTCCCTTTTTTTTTAACCTCCCCCATACATAGCACTCCCCTAAATCGAAAACATTTGGCATCCATAGGGGGTGAATTTTCTTTTTGACCATAGTTACAACGCTCTTTGCTGTAAGTATGATCAAAATGAAAAGAGGTGGAACGCCTATACTCTCCTCCTTGAACCTACCCCAAATTTTCTTTTTAGGGGGTGAATTTAATTTGGGATATGGCGCAACGTTCTTTGTTGCTCCGTAGTCCTAATTGAAGAGGTGGAACGCCTATACTCTTCTTCTTGAACTTACCCCAAATTTTCTTTTTAGGGGGTGAATTTAATTAGGATTATGGCCACAACGTTCTTTGTTGCTGCTATAGTCCTAATTAAAGAGGTGGAACGCCTAAGGACCCTCGTACAAGCTTTAAAAGATTTAATGAAAGTCAAAAGTGTTTTTCTTTTGGCTTTCATTAAATCTTTGCTTGGACAACTCCTGCTAAACAAAATAAATCTTTTTAATAATTTTATCTACGCCTTAAGCATCTACTCTTTATATCTCTAGCTGCTAAAACATGTATAAATATTTACAGAACTACATTATACTATATCGAACTACAATTCTAACATTTAAATAACTTGATTTATATATTTTGTATTACATCAAACTACATCAAACTACAATTCTAGCATTTAAATAATCTAATTTATGTATTTTTGTATTGTATTAAACTATATTACACTACATCATACTACAATTATAATGTTTTAATGCCCTAATTTATATATTTTTACACTACACTGTAGTGTAAACTAATTTTTGCATTTAAATTAAAACCACAATACACTACAACACACTATATTGTATTGTATTGTAGTGTATTGTGGTTTTTTTACTTTAGTATGTATTTATATACTCTCTGCTGCTATCAATACTTTTCTAAAAGCTACATTTTTCTTTCGTTCCCCTTATATAGAATCAAGGGTATATAAACGCCCTCCGGTCGCCCTTGATTCTATATATTTTTTATGCTACGCCTTAAGTAATCCGACCGACCGAAACGCTTGGCTCTTTAGACTTTTTTCCTCCATCGAATTTATCTAGCCTAGCATAAAAAAACGGCTCTCTATATTATCTAGTATTGGGGTTCTCTCTCCTCTCTCCCTCACACTTGGCTCTTTTCAAAAACTTTTTCATCCTACCAATTTATAAAAAGTGCTAATTTAATCAACAACCCTATACACATTACACTTAATGTAAATAACCCTAAATTTTCTCTTTGTTGCTCTCTATTTATGTTTTGACCTTGTTTACTAATCATGTTACAATTATCTCCAATACAATTTTTTTGTTTTAAGTAGCCTTAGAGGTGCGAACTCTTTGGCTACTTTTTTTATTGATTTTTCTATACTAATCTATGTATTTGTCCCTTAAATGACATTATTTTAGTCTTATACTCTTCTTCTAGCTTTATATACTCCCTCATAAGTGTATCCATTCTATTATTATATTTTTCATCCTTACGTTTATTTCTTCCTGACCTTCCAGTAACAACCCAACTTGGATTATTTGCCTTGGCTGACAACTGATTAATATACCATTTATAATATCTTTTCTTATAAGATTGTAACCATTTCTTAAGCCTATACTCTATTTCCTTATGCTCTATCCCCTGCAATAGCTCTATAATTGCTTGATTACAAGACATTAGATATCCTTGTAACTCTTTTTGGTGATCCCGTTCCTCCGTTCTAAATAACCAATGCCCGTCATTTTCTCTTTTTGAAAGTTCTTTACTTACTATATAAGTTTCTATATCATTTATATTTATTTCAGGATATTTAATATTAGAAGATTCTTTATCCTTCATGGCTTCTTCTGTAATACTAGAAATAAATTTTCTCCTAGCTTCTGAATCCTTGGCATACCATAACTCTTGATACTTGCTCCATCTAAACCCATTAGCCTTTAAATGCTCTAAAATTTCTTTATTAGGCTTTTCTTCAAACTTAATTTCAATCCCTTTTTTCTCATGATTTAAATAAACTTGAATCATTTTCCCTCCTTACTGAACGCCTTTAGGCGTTCAGTTTTATTAATTTTTTTAATTGTCTTGCTTGGTCATATGTATAATTTAAAGCAAAATCTTCTAAATCTCCCCACCCTAAAACCTTTAAAAGGTCTCTTACTTTTTCAATATCAAGCTCTATGTATGCTGTACAACTCTCAAATTCAACTGTATGCCACATTGTATAGTAATTATCTCCACCATCTATATATAACTCATCCCACTCTTCAGGGGTAAAATCTTCATTTAAACATGGCATATCACAATAATACTTTTCTCCTCCCTCATATACATACCCTTCCTCTAAAACTGCCTTTCCACATTTGCAACAAATTCTCATTCTCTAGTCCTCCTTATTAACTAAAGGCTATGTAATAGCCTTTAGTTTGAAATTTTATAAAATAGTGACTTACTTCCTAACTGCTTATAAGCACATTCAATCCATTCTTTCGACTGGCTCAATATTTTTGAGTACTTATGTGTTACTCCGTTTCTTTCCTCCTCTATATATAGAGAATCAAAATTTATTGTTTCCCACCCCTCACCGATTAACAAAGGCTGATTAGGAGTAAAAATCACTTCCCTTATATATCTTTTCCTACCTATTTTTACTTCTAAATATAAACACTCTTCATACTGTGCGTAATTTGATATATAGTAATCAACTAATGTAATTTTTGCTGTTGTAATACCTGTTAGCCCATCATAGAAAACAATCGTGTATTTTTTGCCCTCTTCTAATTTTAATTCTCTAAAATTCATCTTTTGCCCTCCTTGGACGCTTAAGCTGTTAAGCGTCCCTCTCTATTTTTTTGAGTCTTTACTTTATCACTTCCGTATTTTTCCCTTATTTCATCTAGTGTTTGCTTTCCTCTGCCACTTGATTTATACTTGTCAGCCCTCCAATACCATGCAGCCTTTTTACTAGCCCAAAAGAATCCTGCTTCTTTTAATATGTCTTTGTACTCTTTTGTATTGCCTGTAACCCAAACCCAATTTCCAATGATTTCTATACTGATTCCTTCGCACCTTACAATCTTATTAATAATATCCTTGAAATCATCTGCCATTTCTTGTGTTTTATATTTATTGTGTTTATTCTTTAACTCATTGAAAAGTATGTCATACTCATTATTGATAGTCTTAATTATCTCCTCGTCCCCGTCTGCATTGTCAGGGTGATATTTGATAACTAACTTTCTATATTCTTTTTTTAGTTCCTCTAATGTATTTATATTTTTTAAGTATTTCATTTACTTTTCTCCTTTCGTCTCTCGCTCCCTTAACTTAACTTTATTATATCATTTTAGTTTAAGTAAATCAACCTAGATAGCGCGAAATAGTTTAAGTAAATCAACTTTGTTTATAATACACAAGTAATATAAGTATTTTTTATTTATTTTTAGTTTAAGTAAAACAACAAATTTGCTTGACTTATTTTTATATTTATGTTAAAATAAATTATAGTGATATAGCGTACACCCTTACTTACTAATGATAAAGGGGGTGATACCCTTGAAAGAAGAAAAAAACCCCCTTTCCGTAGAAAGGGGGGGATAGTATGAAAGATAATAAGAATTTGAAAGCTATAAAGCAATTCATTCTTAAAAAGCTAAAAGAGTTCTCAATAGTATTATTAAGAACTCTCATAGCAAAAATTATCGTAGAATTACTATTTAAATTTATCTAATTCGCAGTTAGATAAATTTATGAATCTTTTATAAGGGTGATACGCTGTATCACTTATTTTTATTATATCAGAATTTATCAAAAAATCAAGTAGTATCAAGGCTTTAGCTTTGCAAAGGTGGACATTTTAAAATTTTTTAGTGCCTTTCTAAAAAATTTTAAAATACTACCTTTTCAAAGAGAACTAATTACACTTTTGCCCTGCTCCTCACCATACGGTGAGGGGCTTGGCTCACGCCGAGTGTCGCCGAAGGCAAGATGGGGTTTGGGGACGAGTCCCCAATCGGGGTATTGGGGTAGACACCCCCAAGGTCTTAAAGGGAGTGAATTTACTTAGGATCATAGCGTGCAACGTTCTTTGTTGCTGCTATGATCCTAAGTAAAGAGGTGGAACGCCTAAAAGACCCTCGTACAAGCTTTAAAAGATTCAAGCAAAGTCAAAAGTGCTTTTCTTTTGGCTTTGCTTGAATCTTTGCTTGGACAACTCTTGCTAAATAAAAATGAATTTAAATATATCATTTATACTATTATAGAGACTTTCTCATTTTATTTACCAATCACTATATGCTGATGGAATTTCAATTTCTTTATCGTCCTCTATTTCTTCTTGATCTTCATTATTTTCAAATCCTAGTTGTCCTACCATTGGCTTATCTTCTTCCTTTGATGGCTGCTCCACTACTGGCTTATCTTCTTCCTTTGATGGCTGCTCCACTACTGGCTTACTCTCTTCCTTTCGTGGCTGCTCCACTACTGGCTTACTCTCTTCCTTTCGTGGCTGCTCCACTACTGGCTTACTCTCTTCCTTTCGTGGCTGCTCTTTCTTCTCAACATCACATTCCAAAGGGGGTAGAATATTTCTTACCCCTGGAATATGTTCTTGTAAGTTCCTCATGCCATTAGCTGCTATTTCTTTTTCTATAAGATATAAAACAGTATCAGAAAAATTCTCTTGCATACTAGCAAAGTCTATAATACGCTTATCTACATCTTTCTTAAATCTTATAGTACATTGATTAGGGTGCTTCTTAGACATTACTTACATATCCTCCTATTTCTTTTTATTTTGGATATAACCCTTTTTCAACTGTTTGAAAATTGGTGAATTTGCAAACTCGTACATTCCTCTAGCTTCTACTTCTACTGAATGAGGGTCTGATATGTATAGGACTTTAATATCTGTCTTATCTGCGAACTGTCTAACTTTATCTTTTAAGTAAGGTTTCATTAAAATACTTCCCCCACCATATACACAAATATAATCAACTTCATTATTTGCCTTAGTGATCTCTTGTTTTGCACAATCTAATATGACAGTTGCTTGTTCTTCTAATGGATCTTGAATAAACTCTACTGCATCTACATGGTACTTGTGATTAGTATTTCTTAAAGCTGTTGAGAAATCTTGTCTTGAAAACTTACCTAAATTTTTCTCTTGAATAAACTCTTGCAAGATACTATTAATAGCATGTCCTACTCCATTATTTGTCCCTCTAATAAAGTGAGGATTAAAACCGATATCTTCTGTTAATGGGTACTCTGTTGTTCCTTCCCCTATAGCTACATGGAGTATTCTCTTATTCTTAAAATCAACATCCTCCATATTGATACCATAATCTTTACTAAATTCCTTTAATACTATTTCCTGATCCTTATTTGATTGTAGATAGAATATTGTTGGTACGCCTTCCGGTAATACTTTTACATATTCCATATTTAAGTTTACTTTTACTTGTTTAGTTCCAAGATAAACCGTTACTAAATGATTTCCTATAAATCTATTTGTAAATGTTTGTGCATTTTGTTTGCTATACTGTGTTACTGGTAAAGCCGTTGTCATATCTACCTTTACATCTATTGAAGCTACTTCTTGATCTTCTTCATATGCTTTTTTTACTGCATATCCGGCGATTTGCCCCAATGTATTTACTAAAGGAATATCACTTTCTATTTTAGAGTTATCTGCCCCTACCTCTATATTCTTAAGAAGTTGTCCGGTTTTAGTTGCATAAGTTCCAATATAGTATGTTGTTGGTGTTCCACTATTTAGCTGCTGTGATTCTATTGATACGATTAGGTTATCATGAATATTTTTTGCTATGTATTCAGGATTAAGTTCTTCTAGGTTTGCTAACCTTCTAACCTTTGCATGAACATTTGGCTGCTTTATAATCTCTCCATTAATTATAATATCATGTTCACTATTTCCATTATCATTTCCTACGATTAAATTCATTGCCATTTTCTATTCCCCCTGCTCCATTTTTTCAAAATCAAATATAATTACTGTAACCCAAAGCTTGTTATTTTCTTTATCATACTGGTTCTCAATCACACCATTTTTAATTTCAATACGATCTTTATTAACTAACTCTTTTGCTTTTTCTTTAGCTGTTCCTACAAATCTTGCTTTCCAATACATATTTGTATATGTATTATCTTGATTTTTTTTACTTGTTGTGATGTTAGCGCCTACATACTTTTCTTTGTCTACTACATCAAAAACACTTACATATTTAGCTGTTACATTTAACATTAGCCAAATCCCTCCTCATTCTCTTTTGTATGTTATCTTTCTTTATTCTCCATAAACTTAACTACATCTGATTCAAAGAAATAATTTCTTCCTGACTTCTTTTGTCCCTTAAGCTTTCCTTCCTTCACTAACTTAGCTATATACTGCAAGCTGCATCCTAACATTTCTGCTACCTCTGACGAAGTAAATACCTTCTCTGTATTGCTATATTTGATAGTAAAAAGTACTTTTCCTATTTCAGAATTTAAAAAACTATATGGAATCATAAGTTCATTTGAATATTGATTTTTAAATAAAATTTCAAGAATTTCTTCAATTTGACTTTGTATGTTATCAAATTGAATTTCATTATCTGAATCTAATAACTTATAAACTTGATAAAGTTCTTCTATTTTTTTTATTACATCATCCTTCCCTAGATTCTTTAGTTCTTTTTCAAAAGCTTCTACATTTACCGTGTCTATCTTCATACCTTACACCTCATATTTGTAGTTCTTAAAACTACAATGTATTTCATTGCACTACACTATAGTTTATTGTAATGTTTAAATATCTATTTTATACTTATTCTATAGATATTTAAACCACTTTACACTACATTGTAGTTTATTTTTTTCCATCTATATATTTTTATATGATAGATCATGTTTTCAAACTACTTTACACTACAATAAACTATATCGTAGTGTAAAGTAGTGCAAAGCTTGTTAATTTAATTATACAATATTAGTATAAGTATTTCAACACTTGTTTTAAATTTTTACTCATTTTTTTCAAAAAAATAAAGGTGTTTTTAGTCACACCTTTATTTTAACTTAAACCTATTATTAATATGTTAGAGTGATTCCTTAATGTACTTAATGTTATTCTTCAAACTTCACATAAGGTCTCTTAAAGTAACTTAAACCTGCCCTTTTAGCTGTTGTTTTAATTGATCCCGAACCACCTTCACAATGAACGAACATCATTTCACCCTTTGCATTATATCCTACGAAAATACCTACATGGTTTGGACTTGAATCACTTGATTGACTTGGTGGCTTCATAAAGCCTAAATCACCTATTTGAATTTCACTCTCTGATATAGGATAACTATTATCCCATTGGTGATATGTTCCGGCTCCAATAGTTCCGGCTCCTGCAAGTTTAAATACATAATCTGTAAATCCACTACAGTCGAGTGCAGTTGGAATAGTTGGGGGATCAGCTTTACCTCCCCATAAGTATGTAATTTCCCCTACTAGACTCTCAGCTATAGCAATAATTTTTTCTCTTGTAGCCCCTGTCTGTGGTAGCTTAGAAAGTATATCCTCTATTTCTTCGGGTGTAAGTTCCCCCTCTTCTCCAAACATATCCTGAACTAAACCACTATCAATAACCTCAATTATCCATTGTCTTTTATCATCCTCTAATTTATTAATTACTATTGGAAATTCTAAGCGTTGAATACTAGCTTCATATTTATAGTTTGTCCCGTCAATAGTTTCTTCATATCTATCTATCCCCTCAACTCCACTAAATATCTGTTTAAAGTTCTCTACCGGATAATCAAACCGTCTTATAATGCTCTTGATACTTGATCCTGATTCCTTTTCTGTACCTACACTTACCCATACATAATATGTCTCTGTTTCTGTGTACTCGTTCCCATCTTTATCCTTTTTAGTAACTTCTCTTTCTCTTTCTTCCTCTCTATACTTCCTAACCGTTACTTCATAAAACTCTAATGCTGAATTGAAAATATCATTTTCAGTAATCTTCTCAAACTCGTTTTGATATTTTGCCATATCATAAACCATAACCTCGACCCAATTCAAATTACCTTCTCGGCATATTTCTTTATACTCTTGGACCATTAAGGGCTTTGTGCTTGGAAATAGTACCGTTAAAATTAAAATTGGAATACAAATGAATCCTCCTAAAACGGAAAGAATCCCTATTAAAATAGCTTTCCAATTTTTAGCTGCTACTGATCCTAGCCTAACTGCTAACCATATATCCATTACATATACCTTGACTTTACACCGTGAATTTCTTCAAATTGTACTGGGTCGATTATTTCCAATTCATCTTTACTTGCCCTAGATTGAATTAAAATCCTTTGTGATCCTGCCATGAAAATCCCTTTACCTTTTCCACTTCCACCTTTACCCTTTGCCGTGCTGCCTTTTATAACCTTCATTTCCTTATCACTAAAGCCATAAAGTGCCTTGGCTAAAGCGTGGTCATTTTCTCCTAATCTAAAGAATATCTTGAAAAAGCTATTATCTATTACAGCTTGTCCATATCGCTCAATAGATGTAAAATCCGTTATATTCTGTGTAGCCGTAACAACTGATACGCCGAACTTTCTCGATTGTTTTAAAAGTTCTGTTGATATAAACTTTAAGGTTTGCTGATTCTTAGGGTCTGCAAAAATATGGGCTTCATCAATAACTACTTTTTTAGTAATTTTAGTAGGCATTTTATCTAAAGTCCCATGCGATTTACAGAATTGCCACGTATCTTTAAGCAAAAGCTCATACATTGGTTTTTGTACTGCTTCTGGTAATGCTGATACATCAAGTATTACATGAGGGTGATATTCCCAATTAGTTTGACCATTAAAAAGCTTAGAGTATGATCCACTTTCATAAGGTTTAAATGAAACTATCATATTTTCTCTGCTCTCATTCGCTTTTTGAGATTCTTTATTGCTTTCTACCTTTTCTCTCATAGTAGCTACTAGATCACTAATAGTTGGAAATACATTTGGTAATTGGCTACTTTCAAAAGTTAAACTAAATTTACTGTACGTTTCCCTAATATCCTCTTCAAGTAATGCTTCATCAAACGAAGTCATTTCAGGAATAATCCACTTAAAGAATGTTATTAAGTCCATGATTTTTACAGCTAAGAAGGACCCAACCTCTGTTCCTGAATCTTGTTCATCTGTAGTTAATGTAGTATTTCTAATATGGAATGGATTTGTAATAATCCCTGTCGTTGGGCTAAACTTATACTTTTTCGCCCAAGGGAATCTTGCTGATCCATCAACATCAAATTGAATAATATAATCTCTGTAAGGAACTTCCCTTATGATATGACAAGCAATCCAAAACGATTTCCCTGAACCTGAATCAGCTATAATACATAGATGTGGATTATTATAGACCCTATTATACATATCTATAATAGCTACGCCCCTAGAGACAATATTTTCCCCTATAAGTATGCCTTTATCCTCCATGAGTTCGGATGAATCGAAGGGTACAAGTGCTGCAATATCCTTACTTGTTAAATTCCATACAAAATTATTAGTGATTTTATTATCGGCTAATAAAGGTAATGTAGTAAAAAACGGTTCAAAATCTTTATACTTAAGTTCTGTAGCTTGGCAATATGAACTACTTATTTTAGCTAATAAATTACTTGAAAGTCTATTAAGCTGCTTCATATCTTTCGCCCCAACTGAAAGCGTAATATTTGTATCATAAAGACTTACATTATCTCCCCCTATTTCTTGAATCATCTGTCTAGCTGACTCAATTTGTGCTGAATATCTTTGTTTAATATGATCCTCTTTAGCTTCATATTGTTTTCTTCCTATTTCTTTAATAGCTTTAGATAAATCTTCATTAATTGTTGCTTTATTTTTAGGTGTTAGTGTGATAGAAATAAAAATTCTATCATTAAAGTTAAATACCTTTCTAAGCCATCTATATTTATCCACCTCCTGAGGATAGTTTGTTATTGCATAGTGTCTATAAATATAATTTTCAACTTCTAAGTGTCTCCCATCCTTATGTCTCTTAGCGTTCATAGGCATAAGGTGATTTAATTCCCATTCATCCTGTATAGGCTGCTCCTGAGCTGAGTCAGGGTTGAGTCTCTCATAAAGTAATACTTTAATGTCCTTTTCCTCTAATTTTATAGTATAAAGGTCCTGGGCTTCTAACTCTGATTTCATACTTAAGTAATAATCATCTAGTATTTGCTCTGCAACAACATAATCTTTTCCTTTAGTTTCTATTACTATGTAAAAGTTTAAGACATTTTTTATTTTCTTTTTCATTGATATTAGGTAGTTTTTTTGACTCTGCAATAGTTCAATCTTAGTTTCATCATTTAAATATTGCTGCACCTGATCCATATTATTAATATTCTTATCAATATCAATCTTTTCTGATTGAATAAGAATTTGTAATCGCCCTTCATAACTTGCTAACGCCCCCTGTATAGCATTTGCAACCTCTGAAATATCTATATTATCCATTAAATCACCATTAATTGGTGTTACTTTCATGATTAATTTGTATCTTCCATCTGTCCCTAAACAAACATCTCCTATTTGCTTAAGTGGAAGATTAAAAATCTGATCTTCGTTCTTTGCCTTGGATTTGATTCCTAGTACATCTAATATAAGCTGCTTCATGTTCTTTATTACCCCTTTCAAATGTTAGTTCACCTTCACGCTTATAACGTATCATATCTTTTATTAAGTCAATTCCTGTTTCTTTATTGTTAATTTCACTAAATGCTAATATGACTATTCCTATAATCATAACTGCTGCTAAAAATACAAATGGACTTTTTAAAACAGTATAAAGTGAAATAAAAATAGCAAATATAATTAAAGAAATTACTACTACTATAATAAAACTTTTAATTGGTAGCCTTCCTACCATCAATCTACCGTCTATATGTCTTACTAAACGCCTACGCTTATTTTCCATTTCTTCCTCCCTATTTTAATGCTACGGCAATTTGGGCTATCGATCCGACACTACCTGCTGTTGCTGATACAGCCCCCGTACTATATAAATACTGACGTAATACCTTAGGTCCCTTTATCATAACGATTAATACCCCTATTACAAGCAATGGTTTTACTATAGAATCACTAGCCGTCATGACTTTAATAAGCATATGCAAGAGTAATACATGAATCGTTTGGGTAAATGTAAGGGCAACTACTTCAATTACCCAAACTTTAATAGCTTCTTTTGTTCTTACAAAACTAATAGCTACAATAGGGGCAATTAGAATAGCAAGTATTAACTCTATATATCTGATTGCTCCAACTACACCTATTATTAAAAACCCAATAGCGATTGTCAGCATTAAAAGAGGTACTAATAGTCCAAAATATTGAATATTAAATAGATCAGTAAAACTATCTATAGTAAATATATCTACCCCAAAATCACTTCCTGACAATAGCCCTACTAAAGCATTATTAATCTTCATAAATACATTATCTACGGACCAAGGCAGCATAAAAATTAATGATCCTGAAAATATAATTTGTCCTGTAATCGTTCCAACTGATTTCTGTTCTCCACCATAAATATTTCCTGATACTTGTTTTAAAACCTCATTAGCTATTGCTACTACTAAAAGTCCACCTGCAATATACTTTGCATAGGTAAGATATAAACTATAATCAAAATACTTATTTAAGTCATTCATTTGTATAAGAAAAGTTGATAATAGTTCAAATGCCCATCCTAATGCGCTTTCTACAAGCTGATTTATAAAGCCGAAGAATACTTCATTAACCTTATCTACAATCCATGAACCCGTGCTGCCTATAACATCCAGTATATCCATGAGTTTTCCTCCTTTTAAATGTAAAAAAAAGCCCTTATTAGTTATAATAAGGGCTTTTTTATTTTACTAAGAAACTTTTTGCATTGCTTGGAATATTTGATCTGCAAACCAAATAAGGAAAAATCCCCCTCCCCCCATCATCAACGTATTTCTAATAAGTTTTACAGAATGAGCCTTTTCATCTGCTTCTCCACCTTGGTATTGCATAACATATTGAGCCACTTTAAAAAGCGTAATTGCTCCAACAATCATCATTATCCAGCCCTTTGCATCCGAAAATAATGATGTGATTACTTGTATGTATGGATTAGTCATATTTTACTACACCTCCTTTTTATACGACATTGCTTATAATTTTAAATATACACGACAAATTCGTTAAAGTCAACAGGAATTTGTCGTGTATATTTACTTGTTTTGTCGTAAATGTTAGTGTATCATAAAATATACATACAAAGGATAACTTAATATAACTAAGAATATATATAAACTGTAAGTAGTTAAGAAAGAGGGATAAAATTGGATTCACGCATGAGAAAAGTACGCCAACATTTCAAATTATCACAAAAGGACTTTGGGAAAAAAATATTTTTAAGTCAAGATCAAATCTCACTAATAGAAATGGGAAAAAGAACCCCAACAGATAGAACACTTTTCTTATTATATGAAGTATATGGTATAAATAAAGAATGGTTTGAAACTGGCAAAGGGAGAATGTTTAATACTGATGTAGAAAAAATAAAGGACTTAGCTGTAAGTCATGATGTAAAAGAAATAATTGATTTACTTGTGCAGCTAGATCAAGAAGATCAAGATAGAATATATAAAATAATAGAATCATTTTTACAAAAATAAGAGAGTTAGTTCCTAACTCTCTTATTTTTGTTTGCACACTAAGTTATAGCTAGAGTTAATTCTATGAGTGAGCCTCCTCCGTCGGATTGGGACATTATGATCGTGCGAAAGAAAAACACTTTCCCCCCATCATAATGTCCCTCAATGTTAGGATTTCATCATAATTTATTTTATCTTGCATATATATTAATTTGAGGTAATTTTAAAAGAGCCAAGTGTGAGGGAGTGAGGAAAGAGAACTCTAATATTAGATAGGGTAGTGAGCCGTTTTTTTTATGCTAGGCTAGATAAATTCGTCTGATGAGAAAAGTTTAAAGAGCCAAGCGTTTCGGTCGGTCGGATTATTTAGAGCATAGCATAAAAAATATATAGAATCAGGGGCGACCGGAGGGCGTTTATGTACCCTTGATTCTATATAAGGAGAACGGAGAGTAAGTTTAGGGGGTGAAGCCATTAGGCGAGGGGATACTCCCCTTATTCGATTTTGTTTTTTACAATAAGATTTAGAGGTGATAAACCATTGCTATTATTAACTTTGCTCTCTAAAAAATGTATCGAATAAAATTACTAATTATTAATATAATATATAATAAAACGTTGGCTAAATTTATTAGTACATATTTATCTAATAAAACCCTTATTTTTCAAGCCTTAGATACATATTATCTTTGATTAATCATACTTTTTATTTTTCTATCATTTAGCCTACTTTAAGATTTTTTCCAAATGTACAATTTTAGGCAAAAAAAATAAGTCTTTTGATTCTATTTCAAAAGACTTATAATAATTTAAGGCACGACAAATAGGGCTAGAAAGCCTGATTTGTCGTAAATATTCTGATTATTTTTCTTAAGCTAATAATTCTACTAAGTCAATGGGCGTATCTTTAATAAGCACATCTATTAATTTTCTAATTTGGATCTTTTTAGATTCTTCTACTTTAGCTTTTTCAATAGATTTTAAAATAGATTCTTCTACTAACATTTGCATATTAGCTTTAGCCTTATAATAAGTGTATTCTGTTGTTTTTACAGCTTTGCGATTAATATAAACCTTATACCCATTATAGTAATAATCTATTTCTGTTAATTTATCTTTCGTAACTTTTACAAAGTTATCCCATTTACCTTTCATAAAAGCCCCAACAATAGTTTTACATCTTACTTTTGCTAATGCTTCCTTTTCAGCTTCTTTAATAGATTCTAATTGCTTTGTATTAGCTACTGTATGGCAGCCACCTTTTGCAATGATTACTTCATTAGAAAACTCTTTAATGGCATGTGAATTAACTATTGTATTTTGGAAATTCATTTTCATTTTATTCCCAAAGTATCCAAAAAAGTTTTCTAAAACATTTTGATCCACGCCTAATACTTTTGCTGATTCTTCTATATTTTTTCGTGCTACATTATAATTTTCATTAACATAGCCACTAAGCTCTAACGCCTTATTCTTTGACATTACAGCCGTACTATTTTTTGATTGTGCTAAGTTATATTGTAATACCTTTGTTGCATCTGCAAATTTACATCTACGCTTACGTTTTCTTTTAATTTCACGCTCTTTTAAATAAACGCTGCATACTATGTACCCGTTCTTTACTTTCTTAAATGCTGCAAATCGCCCCATCTTTACCATATGGTTTAATTGCTGTTGTCCTCCTGCTTCTGCTCCTGCATAGACTTCTATACCAAGTATTCTGCATATCTCAACATATTTAAGGACCTGTCCCTTATACTTTTTTAATTTTTTAAAATCACTTAATTGTAAATCTAAGCTTCTCTTTATATATTTTTTTTGCATAAAAAAACTCCTCTTTGCGGGTGAAAAGGAAGTCTTTAACTATTGCAATATTATTTTATATGGTTTATAATGAAACCATAAATGAATATTACAAGTCACAAGACTTGGTGCTGTCCTTAGATTTCACGTCGACCAAAACATAGAATCTAAGGACTTTTTCACGTCCGTTCTTATTTATTAACTTAATTATAATACATTTTATTCGTAAAAGCCACATTAATCTATTTTCTTTAACTAATTTTGTCTGATTAAATCTACTTATTAGATTCCTTTTAGTTTAAACGACTTTTTCGTTTTAGTCAATATTTTAGTCGTATGTCAAACTATTTAATTATTTACAAAAAGTGGCCACTCGAAGTTTACACGTAGAGTAGCCACTTTTTATATTACCTAATATGCTGCTTTATATTGGTTAATGACCTGATTATGTCCTTAACTATATCTCGATTACATCCGTTGTATTTCCTCAACGCTATACTACAATGAAACATATTTTCTTTCTTGTTTAATCTTCTTATCTTCTCTGTCGTAGAATCATCTAAGTGTACGCCTATTTCTTTATAAAAAGCTTCTTTAATAACTCGCTTCTCTACACCTTCTAATATACTTTTCCCTTGTTTGAATAGATTTAGATCATCTTTATATTTTACAACATTGTCACTATTAGATTCTTGGACCTTACTTTGAGCATATCCTATTAATTTATCTATGTTCTCAATACTTGGATTCTCTTGAATCTTATATCTAATAAATCTTAAAATTTCTTTTTCTCTATTTAATAATTGAGTTAAATATTTCTCTTTCAGCTTCTCTTCTTGTCCTTTTCCAAGGGCTTCTCTTATCTTACCTTCTAAATATTTAGGTTCTGCATACTCTCCTATAGCTACCATTACTAAGGAATTTCTTACATACCCACTACCCTCTCTAAAAACTTCTTTTTCAAATTTAAATCCATGTGCTTCTGCATACTGACACGCAAAAGTCATAGTTGTTCTAGTATTACCCTCTCTAAAGGCATGTATCTTCCATATTGCTGCAATTCTTGGTGTAAACTCTTTTACGATTTGCTCCTGACTAAGCCTATCCCATTTTATACTATTCAAATCATCTATTGCTTTTTTCATATCCTTTTCGATTATCTTATGATGGCTGTATTCTACTGATAAACCATCTAGTACAACTTCATTTTTATATATATCTATAACTCTTGGCTGCCCTGCCCAATCATATAAATCTCCAAAAATATGTTTATGTATTTTCTTTAAATGTTCGAAATTAAATTTCCCTTCCGCACATTTTACTTTTTCATCTACATTAAGTAAATTATGTACAGTTAATTCCGTCTCAAGTTTTTCAAGTATCTCTCTATCTTTTATTTCAAATTTGTTCTTTAGTACATTAGTACCCTCGTAAACATATAGATCACTCATTTTATCCTCCGATCTATTTACTTATCTTTTCTTGTATTTCATTTTTTTCTAGTAAAGATGATATTCCTTCAAAAATTTTCTTCTGTTCCTCATAATTTTCTATGCAACATTCTAACACATTAAGTTCCTGCTCTATATTTTCTTTTTCTAGTTCTAGTTCTTTATGTCTTTCTAATGCTTTTTGATATTCTTCTTTAGTTTTACAAATTGCTACCCTCATTTTCATCCCCTATCTAATATGGATATAAGTTTTTACTAATGGCTTTACTGATTTTCACTCCTTAAGAAATTTCTACCTCTAATAATACAATTATTATCATGATTTTTTAATTCCTTCTTCCAACCATTCAGTTAATAATTTAAAGTTTACTCTGCATTTCCTCTATTTCTTCTTTATTATTTTTAATTTCATTTAGTATCCAATCTCTATCTGTAACTAATTGGTACACTAGTTGACAATCAGATAATGCTCTATGTCCCTGCTGCCACTTTTCCATTGAACATGCTGCTGCTAATGAAATAAATCTATCTGATTGCCATATTTCCATTTCATTTTTCATTACACATAACCAAGCAAACTCCCTATTGATTCCATACTTAGCTAAACTAATATAAACCATATAACTATCAAACTCTGAATTATATGCCAATATAACTTTCCCTTGTAAAATCGCATCAATTTTATCTATCTCATTTTCTATTGTAGGGGCTTCTGCTACCATTTCATTCGTAATCCCGTGTATTTGTATAGCATCATCTGGAACATTTCTTGTAGGCTTAATTAAGCTATTATAAAGCACATCCCCTTTCAGATCCATTATCGCAATCTCTATAACCTCATGATCTTGATACAATCCAGTTGTTTCTGTATCTAAAATAACAAATCCATTAATCTTCTCTTCTTCTGACCATGATAATCTTTCCTCTAGAGCTTCATTTGATCTAATTAACTCGTTTAATCTTGTTGTATACCATCCTCTACATTCTACACATACCTTAGTTTCTCTATCAACTGTCCTTGTATTATATGTACCACATACTCCACATGTATAATTTGCCCTCCGTGTAGCCTGGGCTTTTTCTTTTGCTTGTATTTGCTTCTCTGTTAATGGTTTTTTAGACTTTAATTGAGTTATATCATATAAATCAATCCATGTATTATTAATCTTTTGGTATACTCTAGCAACTGCATTAACTCCCTTTAATGATAATCTTTCCTTATTACAATAAGATTGACTTTTAAAATGCTGTGGCACGTCATTCCATCTTTTGTATTCTTCCATCTTAGAATTCCTCTCCCTCTATTAAGGATTGGTCTACATAAGGCGATTCAACAGTAGTAGACTCATATACTTAATCCTTTTCCTTAATATCCATATATATATTGTTATATTTGGACGCTCCTCGTCCTTTATAAACCTTGGATTGATTCGAAATGTCATATCCTATTTTTTCTAAATCATTTATTAATTTGTTTACCTCTTCTTTTTTTCACCTTCATAGGTAACTCTGATTTTCAGCATCATTCCGCCCATTCTTTCTAGAGATTTCTTTTAAATCTACTTAGTGTATTTTTCTATTATTTTAGCTTTATTTTCTTCTATTGTTGATCTTCCTTCTACATAATCCTCTAATAACTTCATACATTCTTCCGTAGGCTCTTTTGCATCTAACGAGTTAATTGCCAAAGCTTCTTTTACTTTCTTTTCTCTTAATTCTTTTGTATCTTTCATAACTGCTCTATCTCCTTTTATTAAATTTCACTCCACTTCCTATTTATTTTATTATACCATATTTATTTAAATAAAACAACCTATTATGTAATTTCTCTAGCTTTATTCAAACAAAAATAGCGTGATTTAGGGATTCCCCTATACCACGCCATTTCTATTTATTTAAGTCGGCTTAATGCTTCATTAAGCCTTAAAATAATTGTAGCATACTCAGCCCTCGTAAGATTTTCCTGTGGATTTAATTTGTCTACATTATCCCCGATTAAGATGCCTGTTCTTACACAATATGTTACTGCATCAATATACTTAACATCTTTCACATCATCAAAACTATTCATCGGTATTTCTACGTCTTGAATTAATTTTCCGGATGTAGCTTCAAATATAATTTGAGCTAATTCTTCTCTAGTGATTAAATCAGAATATTCATGTGCCATCATGATCTTTCTGATAGTTTCTTTCTCTAACTTAGATACGATTGAGTTTACACTATAATAAGCCCAATGGTCTTTATTGCTGTATAATTCTTCTACATAGCTTCTAGGATTCTTAACTTCTAAGATATCATAATTTAATAAAACTCTATCTAAAGCTGTTAAAGTATCTGCAAAAGTAAGTCCTGATTTCGGTGAGAATTTGTCTACTGAAGTTCCAATAAAGTATCCCATATTTTTAACTTCATCTACAGTTAGTTCAGCCCAATGCTTACCCATATCCATAAACTTATTATTAACAGGTTCCAAGCTGTCAAATAAAACATCCGATGAAACCTTTAAACCTAATATATCAATAATTAGACGTGTAACACCATTTTCCATATCCTGCTCATACACTTCTATAAAGTTTGCATTTATTTTAAGTATGTTGGCTAAATCATATTTTGAAGTTAATACCGTAAATGGTATAGCATTATATAACTTCTTTTGCGCTTCTATACGTTCATATGGAGTTAGCTTATCTAACTCTTTCTTAGCATCTTCAACTTCTTTGTCGATTGACGGCTTACTTGAACCACCACCTCCACTTGATCCACCATTTCCTGAATCACCGCCTGTCGGAGGCTTAGGGTCTACTGGTGGAATCTCCGGTGGACTTACTGGCGGAATCTCCGGCGGATTTGTTGATGGGTTATTTGGATCAAAAGAAACTGTTATAATCTTTGTTGTAATATTCCCTGCAAAATCCTCTACTACAATTTCAAAGTTACCGTTAGCATCTACACTAAATGTTCCATTTCCATCACTTATTTTATCTTGTGTATTTTCAATAACATCTCCATTCGGTAAATAAATATATCTGATTCCCGATAAATCGTCTCTTACAGCATACGAAACCATATTTCCCAAAACATTAGCTTCAATAATTGGTGCAACAAAATCTAATTTATCTACTACAGCACTATCTGTATGCTGCCCTGTAGGTGTAGTAATCGTATATGTTATAGTCCCATTCTTCGTTACATTCTTTGTATTAATTACAGTATCAGTCGACCCTATCGCTAAATTAAGTGCCGATCCTGTTGTTATATTATCACTATCAACACTAACTGTTTTTAATTCTCCCTTGCTCTTATCACCATTTACCTCAACACTCAATACACCTTCAATCTTATTTAAAGCACCCACCGATACGGCTACAGGCTTATTTGTCCACGTTGTAGGAATACCCTCAACTCCAACAAATGTACTTGTTCCATAGTTTATTGTTACATTAGAAACAAACAAATTACTTGCTGATACATTCCCTGCTTTATCAGTAGCCATAAATGTTCCTTGTTCTTGTGTCATATCAAATATATGCGGAACACTTGCTACAATGCTACCGGACGGCAGCACTAATGAATCTAGTCCTGAACCATTTTCAATTACATTTACTTGTGATGTTTCAGGCGTATTCATATCATATCTAAAAGTAATTAAAGGTGCTACTTTATCAATATTATCAACATTTACCACTACTGAGTCTCTTGATTTACTATCTTTACCAATTACACTAAATGTGTAGGTGCCATTTTCAGTTATATTATAATCAAATATATCTGTATATATCTTTCCACCACTCGGAACTATAACCTCTAAGAAATCTCCTGTAACAGATACAGATAATTTCACACTTCTATCCGGTAGTGTTGTATTAGGAATCGCCGTGATTGAAACAGGAGTATTTTTTTCAATTACATCTATATCATATGTAATGTATTTACCCCCATAATTCAATTCTACAACTCCCATACCAACTATAGATGTATCAAAACTACTCACATGATTTGACTGAATTTTAATCAGTTCTGTAGTACCATCTGTATAGGTTACAATCAACTCTCCTTGTGGTCTAAATGGCTCGTTGAGATTGTATTCTAATTTAATTCCGGACATATCCGCTATAGCAATAGATTGAACTTGTTTAGTGTCCTCTACATTAACTATAATCGAATCTGTATACCCCCCATCTACAGTAGTACCCGTTACCACTACTGTACCATTTTTAATAGCTACTAATTTATCTCCTGCGACAGAGATAATAGAATTATCCGTACTTGTCCAATTCACTTTTTTATTAGTAGCATCTTCTGGATTTATTACATAATCTATTCCCTCTCTATCACCAACTTTCAAAGTGATTTCATCTAAAACAATATCAAAATATGTAACCGATTTTTCAAAAGGTACTACTTTTAAATTTACCGTATGACTAATATTTGTCCCGTTAACCGTAATAGTCAGTTGAGTATCACCCACTTGTATCCCTGTAACATTCCCACTACTATCCACATTAGCTAAAGAGGAATCATGCACTTGCCAACTCACCGTTGGAACTGCTTTAGTAATTAATGTATAGTCAACAGGTATAGTTTCACCTGCCATTACTACCTTATCTCCCCCATTAATTGTGATCCCTGTAAGTTCTTTAATATCAATATTAATTTGACTCCCATAACTCGTAATGTTTCCTGCATTATCTTTCACCTGAATATCAACCAAAGTATCCTCTGTGAATGTCTTTTTATCGTCACCTTGCCAAGTCACCCCACCATCAAATGAATATTCCTTTATTCCTGACGTAATATCTACTGCATCAATAATAACAGTTGCCATTGTATCATTTGAAGGAAAACTTATCGGGTCTGTTGTAACACTATTAATAACTGGCATGTCTTTATCTATATTGTCAACTATAACTTCTTGTTGTGTGATCTTATCAGTAGCATCCTTTACAACCAAAGTGAAAGTTTCATTACCCATAAAAGTTTTGAAATTACTTGATTGCCATGTAACCCCATTATTAAACGAATATGGTTGCGCTGCTAACCCTTTATCATCAGTAGCTGTTACTGTTACTGTTACTGTTACTGTTTTATTAGTCCAATCTGTAGGACTCTTAACTATAGATGTAATAACTGGATTATCCACATCCGGACTCGGTATCACATCCCCCATATCCATTAGGTCACTAGCATCTTTTAACCTATCTACAAATGATGGAAACACCTTATCAATAATTTCTCTACTGTATATGTCATAACTATTCGTAGATTTTGCTAACACCCCAAAAACTTCATCTAGTGTGATACGATTATTTCCTGGCCCTGAATACGCAAATGCTTTTGAACTATCAAATGCAGCTATCGCATCTTTTATTTCATTACTATCATTTAAATCATAAGCACCAAATCTATTCTCACTATTTGCTATGTAATAACCCATAGTACCTAAATTAAAAGTACCTCTATTGTAAATAAGATTCACCTTCTCAGGTCCCTCATACAATTCATTTAATGTTAATCCACCTGATGAATAATCAAAATCTACTCTATATAAATTATATGTATATACTCCTGATGATGCATCCTTTGTGTAACTGTCTGTATAAAATACTGCATCCCCATTAGCTGATATAGATGAATTCATAGCATTGGCTGTAATATTAGCTGTATGAGTTATATAGCTATCACTTGCTGTAGGGGCTAACCTAAGTTCACTACTAACAACACCTGCATTAACATCAAAAACTACAATATTGGCACCAATAATACCTGTAATATATTTATCATTTGTCATAGATGGTATGACTGCGCACTTAGGTTTTGCCGCTCCACTAATTGTATACTTAATGTCACTTACTCCAAATTCACTACCATTACTATCTTTAAATCTAAGTGCATGTTCATACTTAGTACCTAATTTAGTACTAACCACCTCGACACCATAGCCAGTATCATCATCCTCACATGTACTTTGACGGTCATCATAAATTTTTTTACCGTATTTATCCTGAAACCCTTTCATTATTGCCAATTTCTCCATAACACTCATTGAAGTATCCGCTTCAATCTCCACTTTAAAATCTTCAAACTCCTTAAATTTCATACCTCCTTTCCCTGTCTTTATTCCATCTATTCTCCCCTTAAATTCCTTGTATGTTTCACTAGCTTCAAAATATGTTCCCTCATTTAATGTTTCAAATACGGGTTCTAAAGCTAAGCCTACATTTGTATAAGTTACTATTGTGTCTAGTTCATTAACGCTTATTGATGCATAAATTGGAATATTAGTAGCCACTATACTAGCTGCCAATACCATCACTAATCTTTTCTTTAATTTCATATTAATTACCCCTTTCTTAACGACAAAGTACTTAATTTAAAATATACACGACAAATTCGTATTAGTCAATCTTCTTTCCTACTTCTACATTTTCCACTCTTGGATTTTATTGAATAACAGAGCTAATTTTATTTTTATAAAATTTATTTTTTAAATATCTCATGATACCCCCCAATTGTATACTTAATTCAAACAGATTATCAACATAAAAAAATAAAGAAGCTAGGAGTTAACTCCTAGCTTCTTTATTTTTAGCTTTCAGTTTTGATTTGATTTTTCTTACTTTTGCTAGTAGTACCTTTGCTACCTTTAGGAGTAGCTATTGTACTAACTTTGTTTTCTTCTAACTTCTCTAATAAATCCTTGTACTTACCTTGGTACTGCTCTATTTCTATATTATGTCTTTCTTGAATATCTTGTATTTTCTTTTGATATTCTTGTTGTAACTCTAGTATTTTCAAGTTAGCTTCGACTTCGGCTTCTCGCCTTACTGTCTCTAGTTCTTTCCTATTCCTTTCCTCTACCTGCTCAATGGATTCTTTATGCGCTTTCTCTTGCTCCTGTAACTTTGCTTCTATATTTTGAATACTCTCATTATAATTATTAGCTTTATCCTGTAGCTGCATCTTATACCTATCTTCTTGGTTTACTAGCTGCTCTTTGTACCTAGATATTTCATTTTCATATTTACTAACTTGATCTTCTGCACTATATAACTTATCCTTAAGTTCGTTATTTTCAACCCTAACTTTTTTAGCATCTTCTCCATCTTCTTTGTATTCTGCCAATAACCCTGCTAGAGTATCATTTTTATCTTTGTATTCTGTTACTAATGCATTTAGTGTCTGATTGGATTCTGTTAAATGTTTTATTTCTTCCTTATATTCTTCATTTAGTTTATCAATATCATTTAATTTATTAGCTGCATCTACTTTTTCTTGTTCTAACTTGCTTATATTCACCTGTAGTCTTTCTATTAGTTGACTCTTTAACTCTACTTGCTTTTCTGCTTGAACATCTTTATCTCGTAGCATAGTATTAACTCTAGCATTTGCATTAATAAATATGCCATTTATACGTCTTGTCAAGCTTTCCAATTCCTCAACCTCTGATGTTAGTACACTCTCTCCTTGCTTAATTTTATTAAGTTCATAAGTTGATACAAGCTGCTCTAAAAAATCCTTACTACTTTCAAAATCACTTTTGATAATATCTTGTACTTTCTCTTTAAGTTCTGCATCTAATTTTAATCCCCATGTTTCTTGCGCCATTTTTCATCCTCCTTTAGTTAACTATAAAATCTCTATTTATTAATAGGTTAATTAGTAAACTTAGTACACCCCATTTTATAATATCTTATATTACTTTATCATTCTTTTTAATTTTTCTATTAGTTAACTATAGATTTCTTATTTTTCAATAAGTTTACTAATTAATTTAGTTAACCCAAATTCTTTCCCCTCTTTCTACACCCACTTTTATATTTATTATTAACTTGAACTAACACGCTGTATATTGCAAGAACTTTTTTGACAGTAGTCACCTATTAAGATACCATAAGCACACGCCTAGAATCATCTAGTTAAACCCTTCAACTAATTCCATTAAGTTTTTTCACAACAAATCACATAAAGTCTAGTATTTACAGGGCTTGTAAAGGTGGAGATTTTAAAATTTTTAGTGCCTTTCTGAAAAATTTAAAATACTACCTTATAATGCCATCTCTAGCTACTCACACTTTTATCTTACTCCCTACCATATGGTAGGGGGTACGGTCACACCGAGTGTCGCCGAAGGCAAGTCAGGGTTTGGGGGCAAGTCCCCAATCGGGGTATTGGGGCAGACAGTCCCAAGGTGTCTAAAAAATGGCTCCCTTTAATTTGGTCACTTTCTGCAGCATTCTTTTCATTGCAGAAAGTGACCAAATTAAAGGGAGCTGGTAAAGATAACACACTAAACTGGACCAAAACATCTATTTTTATTTTATCATTTTTAAGTCCTATATAGTTTTGAAATGAATATCTAGTATAAAACTTTCAACTTCATTCCTGTAAACTTTTTTTGTTGAAATATAAAGTGTTGAAAAAAAAACAGAAAAATGATAATATTATTTAGAATATTTAAAATAATATTAATAAATTTTAAGAGGTGAATCAATTGAATGATTTATTGGAAAATTTAGAACATTTTATAGATAGCAATTTAGATAAAAATAATGAACATTATATAAGTACTCTAAAAAAAATGGGGATAGATTTATTATTAAAAGAAAAAATTAAAGAAATAAATACTGAAGAATATTTATCAATAAATTTAAAGATATTTAATCAAATATATTTCAACACATTATTAGAAAATGAACTAGTTTTATTGCTTAATAAAGCTAGAGAAAAGGATATAAATATTATACCTTTAAAAGGAATAATATTAGCAAAACAGTTATATAAAAATCCAGGAATAAGAAGAAGTGGAGATATTGATATATTAATAAACTTCGAAGATTTAGATGAATTTATGTTTTTATGTAAAAAGCTAGGCTATAAAATTAATAATGAAAGAGAAATAGATCACCAATTAATTGAAAATGCTAAAAAAGAATATTTTTTTGATCATCATTTAATTCCTATATACATAGAAAAAATTATAAATACTCAAGTTATCCAGATATTTTTAGAAGTCCATGTATCTCCTATAGTACAATGGATGTTTGAAATAGATTATAATGAAAGAAATATAACTAAAAAGTTAATTGAAAGATGTACTATTTATGATATTAATAATCAACAAATAAAAATTCTTAATATATATGATAATATTATATTCTTAGCTATGCACTGTTATAAGCATTATATTATTGATATTATTTATGGTTTTAAAAAAGGAATAATTAACAGCACTGTTAATTTAAGTTTGTTACACGATATAGCAATACTTATTAAAAAAAATACAACTAGTATTAATTGGAACTACATTATTCAATATGTAGAAGACTGGAAGTGCGAATTAGAATTAGCATTTATTTTTAAAATTATAAATCATATATACAAATCAATAATCCCAAAAGAAATTATTTATTTATTAATAAATAAAACAAATGAAAAAAAAATAGGTTTTTCACATAATTTTTGCAAAATGTTTATAGAATATCCTATAAATGATCTAATTTTTAATAATGCTGAAGATTTAACAGCTAAAGTTATTAATAAAAGTAATAGCATTTGTGAAAATGTTTATAGTTTATTTGAAGATAAAAAACAATATATTAAATTAACAGAAAAAACCTACTTTAGACTTAATCAACAAGTGAGGTATACTAAATGTATAAATAATACAAGAATTCAAGGAAATACAAGTTGGAATAAAGAGTATTTAAGATTTGTATTTAATATAGAAAAAAAGATAACTCAAGTACAAGATATAATTAATGCAAAGGATAAAATTTGCCTCTATTTTGTATCTGATCATAAGCATACTGAACAAGCTTGTTTTAAACATTTTTGTTTTAATTTAGAGATAATAGAAAAAAATGATTTAATTTATTTAAAAATAAAAATATTTATAAATAATCAATTAGTAGTTTTTGATGAAGACCAAATAAACTATACCATAATAGTAGAAAAAGAAAAATATCAAATTAAATTAAATTTGTCTTGGAATTTAATCGAATTAAAACCTAATAATTCAAAAGAGTTTAGATTTGCTGTAACATTCGAGGATGTAAATAGTATTTTTACATGGAGTAATATTTATTATCCATATTTTGATATAACCACATATGGTAAAATACAACTTTTAGAATAAATAGTTTTATGAGATATGAATAATTATTTCATTTAATCAGTATAGAAAGTTCCCTTTTCAGAAACTTTAGTTTCAGCATAAAGAAGTCACCGATTTATTTAGATAAACATATCTAGCTTCCTGAGAATCACAGTTACTTTTTCATACCCACATCTTGAGGAATTTTTAATATTTTAAAGACTTTTATTATAGGATAAGAGCTATTTGTTGAGTCACCTCCTTTGAATCTCTTGGAACTTTCCTAGTATCGCTAATCTGTATACGGTAAACCATAGGTACATTATCTAGACACTCTACTTATGAGCTAATTATCTTACTAAGTTAGTACTTGAAAGACTTTTAAAAAGTTTAATTTTGAACTTTTCATAATTTTTCAAGTTATTTCAAAAACTATGAATGAGGTACTTTATGAGTATAAAAAGTCCACTCAAGAGCATAGAGTATTTCACTGGCTTCCTATTATTAAAGAGTCCCTTAATAGTGGCATGCATGTTAAAACATGGTGCCAGAAAAATGATATAGATCCACAAAGGTTTTATTATTAGCAGCGAAAAATATGAGTCGCTGCATTAAATACTGTTCCGGTTGATAAAACAGTTATTTCACAATCACCTAATTTTATTCCAACAATGATACTTAAAGTAGATGATATTTCGCTTGAGTTATCAGAAGATATGAAGCCTAAGTTATTAGCCTCTATTTTGAAGATGCTTGCAGATGCTTAATGATGCAACAGATTTTGATAGAATTTATATTGCCCATGGCTACATGGATTATCCAAGTAATATTATTATTTGAGAAGAATGCTATAGTTGTTGAATATTGCAGCATTCTTCTTACTAAAATCTTAAATAATATTCTTACTTTCTCAATAAGAATTCAGGTACATTATTCTTTGTTACTAAAGTAATATCTAATTCATTTCCAAACCAGGTTTGGTTCCATTCTCTAAGTTTTTTATCTACGGTTTCTTGAGACATCTATGCATATATTTGAGTAGTTTGCAAAGATACATATCCAAGTATATTTCTTAAGTAGATATGCACGTCACCGTGCATACCCCTCTACAGAACCGTACGTGCCCTATTAAGGCATACGGCTCTTCATAATACATTTCATCTATAGAATAAGCTTACGCTTATTTTCGGTTCTAATAATGGATAAGTCTTTAATAGCCCATTAAAGAAAGTTTCTTGTGTATAACTCCTCTTCTGACTTCTTCTATTAAGCCATTTGAACAGACCCCATGTTATCACTTTTAGAAACTTCTTTACACTTCTTGTATTATCTGTCACTCCACAATATTCAGTAAACTTACAGATCGTATAAAAGCAATTATCTAGGAAGGGGATGGATTCATCCTTTTATATAAAATATCAGAGAGTTGTGGCTATCAATGGCCACTCAATGAATCTGAAATCAAAAACATCTCCACGGAGCAATTCAGATGGTTAATGGAAGGATTAGCTATAGCTCAGCCAAAAGCTGTTAAGAAAATCTATCCTAAACAATCATCAAGTCTACCATTACAGTTCCGCAAGAGTAACGTTTTCTAAATACAAAATCATCTATACAAATATTTTTAATGGTTGATTTATCCACTAGAGATAGCATTTTTTTAAGTAAATCACAAATGCTGCTTTCTGAAGTCTTAATAGTACTCTTTTTTAATAATGCTGTAGCACTGATAGAACTTAATCTTTTGGAAGTATCAAGAATATATTCTATTAATCGTGTTGTTTTTGTCCCTTTAACGGATATGAAGTCATATTTTTCAGCAAATGTTGTATAAGAGCACTCAGGATTTTTACAAAACATTCTTCTTGTATTTAGTAAAAGGATTACTCTCATCCCTTGTAGGGGGAGATCTTGTACTTCACACTGATAAACAGAATGAACTTGATGTGAAATAGCTCCACAATAGGGACATGTTAAATTTTTCTTATTAGAACGTGTATTTATAAGACATTTTTGTTTTTCGGCTTTTATCTTATGCTCTATGCATTCCAAATTTGGATTTAGTAATTTTATAAAATCATCCATACTAAAAGTTATCCCTCCTGAGCTGAGTAGATACTTTCAGTGTACCCCGTTGCTTTAAATTCAATTAAATTTGGAAAGAACCTGTTAATCGCTTACTTTCAAACTTGAGAAAGAACTTAGTAAGCTTTCACCAGAGGAATATCTTAATTAATAAACGTCAACTGACGATGCAATCTTTAGTAGATGCCTTCTTTGTATGGATTAAATCTAAAAAAGCTTACGGACATTACTTATCTTCTAATAGGGGATACTCCTCTATATTTATCAGTTATTATGGATGGTTTTAATGGGCAGATTATAAGTAGCAAAATAAGTCAAAAACAAGATATATGTCTAGTTAAAAATACACTCCAAGA
>NZ_JBOFYU010000290.1:0-10420 GCF_051654825.1 Clostridium sp. | reverse complement strand
ATGTTAATGATATTTCAGAAGAAAATATTTTTATGATATGGCTATTAAGAGAAAGTGGACTATTAAATAATATATTTACAAATGATGAATTAATTATACTTGAAAGGAAGATGGCTAATATTGATTATAAAAATACATTATCAAATAAAATATTAAAAATAAGAATTAAAAAAGATATTAAAAATAAAATAAAAAAAGTTATGAAAAACAATAATAGCTTTTTAATATAATACTTTATTTATAAAGAAAAAATGTTAATTATAGAATTTTAATAAAAATTATTCTATTAATTTTTGCTAAAATGAATATAATTAGTATGGGGATAAAAATAACTAGAGATAAAAATAACAAGAGGTGTATATGAAAAGGGGATTTTGCACGTTAGGAAAGGCTATGAGGGTTTTACAAAAGTCTTTTGATAATGCGAATAATTTAAATGGACATGGGGAAAAAGTAGGGTATATAGTATGGAAAATATTAAAAGAGACAAATAAGCATTCAATAGAAGAAGTTGTTAAATTAACCATGATAGCTTTTTTTCATGATATTTGTAATTTAAGAGTAAAAAACAATATATATAAGAATAGCCGTTGTTATACGGAAAGGCATTCAATTTGTAGTTATTTATTTATTAAATATATGATGCCTTATAATAAGTTAGTAGAAGATATGGCTAGTAAATGTGTTTGTAACGAAAAATATAAATATATAAAAGAAGATTTTTTAATATGTTTTGTAGATAAAATAGAAAAGGTAATTAGTGAAGACATTGATTTAACTTATGAAAATATAAGAAAAGAAACTAGTCCTATGTTTAAGGATGAAGTAGAATCTTTAATTGAATTTGATAAGAAGGAAAATATATTCAGAGAAATAAGCAATGGAAATTATAAAAAAGAGTTTTATTCTTATTTAGATTCATTTGAATTATCTAGATCACAATTAATAGAGTTAGTTAGAGTAGTAGTTTTTGTTATTGATTCAAGAAGCCAAGATACAATAGATCATTCAGTATATGTTTCAGCAATAAGTATGATAGTTTATGGAATAATAGAGCCTAATGGAGAAAATAAAAGATTAATAGGCTTGTCAGGTTTTCTTCATGATGTAGGTAAAATAACAACACCTATAGATATATTAGAGAATCCAGGGAGTTTAAATCCGGAGGAAATGAATATTATGAGAAACCATGTTGTTAAGTCAAAAGAAATACTTAATGAGCTGGGATTAACTGAGATATCAGATATAATAATACTTCACCATGAAAGGTTAGATGGAAGTGGATACCCATATGGAGTGTTAGGAGAGCATATTAATTTAGAAGCAAGAATAATTATGGCTGTAGATATATTTAGTGCATTAATAGGAAAAAGATCTTATAAAAAGGAATTTACAAAGGACGTTGTTATTAGTATATTAACTAATTTAGTACAAAGGCAAAAACTAGATAAAAAAGTAGTAAATGTATTAACAAGTAATTATGATGAGATAGTTTCTAAAGCTAAAAAAGTTACAAAGGATTATTTTGATTTTTATAGAACTTTAGAAAATAAGTATATTAAATTATATAATAGTGAAGCGTTTATTAGTAAGATATATAAAAGAAATTTATGTGTTGAAATAAATAAGATAAATAAAATTAATAAATGATAATATGTTAAAAGTACCCTATAGGATAGATAAAACAATAAATCTATCTTATAGGGTATTTTTGCAATTATTAAAGTTAAATCTTTAGAATTTCTTTAGAATCTAGTGAGGTGAATCTTTATTTTTAAGATATAAAATTGAAATATAAGTGAGAGACATTTGATAAGTAATAATTTAAAGGAGGTATTAAATGTGTAAAATACAGGGCGTATCCTTAACTATAAAATAAATGTTTATTATGATATTGTATAAAGAGTAAGGTTATAATTAACATTTATTATGGAGAGGTAGTTTATGAACAAATATAATTTATTAATTGTTGAAGATGAAGTAGATATTGCAATAGCAATAGAAGCATATTTAATAAATCAAGGATATAATGTGTTTATTTCACACAATGGAATAGAAGCTTTAGAAGTACTAGAAAATGAAGAAATACATTTAGCTATAGTAGATGTTATGATGCCTAAGATGGATGGGATAACATTTGTTATGAGATTAAGACAAAATCATGATTTTCCAGTGATTATGTTATCAGCAAAATCAGAGGAAGTTGATAAAATAATGGGGTTAAATATAGGAGCAGATGATTATGTAACTAAACCATTTAGGCCATTAGAATTATTAGCAAGGGTTAATTCACAATTAAGAAGATATTCAAGGTTTTTAAATATGATACAAAAAGAAGAAAAAGATGAAAATATCTTTGTAGCAGGGGGATTAGAGTTAAATCTTGACACAAAAGAAGTTTCTATAGATGGAAAGTTAGTAAAAATGACTCCAAGTGAATTTAAGATATTATCACTATTAATTCAGAATCAAGGTCGTGTTTTTTCAGCTGAAGAAATCTATGAAAGAGTATGGAACGAGCAAGCTATTAACACAGATACAATAATGGTTCATGTAAGAAATATAAGAGAAAAAATTGAGATAAATCCTAAAAATCCAAAATATTTAAAAGTAGTATGGGGAGTTGGATATAAAATTGAAAAGCAATAATATTAAAAATGATAAATTTGGAAAAATAATAATAAATTTAATAGCTTTAATGCTAATAGTAGTTGTAGCATTAGGAATAGTAAAGACCTATCCTAAAATAAATGAATCTGCTAACAATTATGAAGAAAATTACTTTGAAAGTTATGATATGGCTAGGATATTATCAGAAGCTAGTTATACACTTTACTATGATAACTTGAAAAATGATTCTGAAAGTAAAGTTACACCGTATGATGTGCTAATTGAGAAAAGTGATGTTTATGCTTATAATGATCAAGAAGTTGGATCATTTAATAATGAAGTTGGAAGCTGGGATTATAAGTTGAAAAGATATATTAAAAACTTAAAAATTACAGCAATTGATGATAAAAATAAAGAAATAGAATATTCTACTATGGATAAAGAAATTAAGTTTTTAGAAAATGGAGAGTTAGATTTAAGTTCATTAGAAAAAGACAAATATCAATTTTACTTATTAGTAAAATACAATGAAAATGGCGTAATAGAAATTAAGGATTTAATTGGAGCTCAAAATGTATTACTAGAAGCAAGATTATTAGATATGCAAAGTAATATTTATTATAATAAAAGATTAGGTCTTACGCCAATTAAAAATATGACATATATTTTTGCAGTACCAAAGGAAATACAAACAAATGATACAATATATAGGGGAATAGATGATGCAGAAAACTATGGTTACTATATGGGAATAACAAGGGTTGTTGTTTTAAGTGTTTTACTTATAATGATTTGTGCCTTATTAATACCATATAAAAGATCAAGAGAAATAATAGGATTTAAATCTATATGTAAAATACCTTTTGAAGTAATAGGTATTATAATATGGGGAGTTTCTACAGGAGTATTTGCATTTGTTATTCTTGAATTATCATACTTTATTAGAAGTGGGGAAAGTGTTTTAGGAAAAAATATAGGTATAGCAGCAGAGAACATTTGGTTAGTTAACTTTATGTTTTGGGTTGTAGTTTTAGCAGTAGCTTTTAATATAGTTCTTGTTATTAAATATATATTTAATACAGGATTAAGAAAATATTTTAAAGAGCAAAGCTTAATAGGTAAAGGAATATCATATATTGTTAGGCTAATAAAAAATCTTGGAAGATCTATTAAAAGAACTTTTAATACTTTATCTAGTATAGATTTAAGTCAAAAAAATAATAAAGTAATTTTAAAGATTTTAGCAGTAAATGCATTAATATTATCAGGGTTATGTGCAATATGGTTCTTTGGAATATTTGGTGTAATAATATATTCTGTTTGTTTATTTGTTTTAATAAGAAAAAACTTAGATAAAATAAGTAATCAATATAAAATATTTAAGGAAGCTACTAATAAAATTGCAGAAGGAAACTTAGATGTAAAAATCAAAGAGGAAATAGGTATATTTGAACCCTTTAAAGAAGATTTAGAAAGAATACAAAGTGGATTTAAAAAGGCAGTGGAAGAAGAAATTAAAAGTGAAAAAATGAAAACAGAATTAATTTCAAATGTATCACATGATTTAAAAACACCACTAACATCAATAATTACTTATGTAGACTTATTAAAGGATGAAAGTTTATCAAGTGAAAAAAGAGCACAATACTTAGAAACATTAGATAGAAAATCTCAAAGACTTCAATTTTTAATAGAAGATTTATTTGAAATGAGTAAAGCAAGTAGTGGAAATATAAGCTTAAATATTGAAGAAGTAGATGTTGTATCATTAATGAAGCAAACATTATTAGAACTTGAAGATAAGGTTAATGAATCATCTCTTTTAGTTAAAAAGAATTTCACAAGTAGTAAGGTAATACTTAAATTAGATAGCCAACGTACTTTTAGAGTATTTGAAAATCTAGTATTAAATATTACAAAGTATGCTATGAATGGAACTAGAGTTTATATAGATATTTTAGAAAATGAGAGTAATGTAGAAATAGTTCTAAGAAATATTGCAGCTGAAGAAATTACTTTTAACGTTGAAAATATAGTTGAAAGATTTGTTAGAGGAGATGAATCTCGTAACACGGAAGGTTCAGGACTTGGGCTTGCTATAGCTAAAAGCTTTGTAGAGCTGCAAGGGGGAAGCTTTAATATAAATGTTGATGGTGATTTATTTAAAGTAAGTATAGTTTTTAATAAGTAATATATAGAACTTTAATATAGTTTAAAGATTTTAAAATACAATAAATAGCTGATATGAATTTATAATATATAAGTTTATATCAGCTTTTTTTGTTTATTAAAATTAGATATTTAGGGGGAAATATATATGTGAAAAGTAGATGAAAATAATAAATTTTAAAAGGGGAATTTATTTTCATAAAAAACTATTGATAAAAATAAATTCCTATGATATTATTTACATATAGTGAAATTGATTTTCTCAAAAAATAAAATATGAAAATTAAACATTTACAATTTTCACGTAAATAAAATTGATGGAGGGGTAAAAATGTTTAAAAATTTACAAAAGATAGGTAAATCATTTATGTTACCTATAGCGATTTTACCAGCAGCAGGTTTGCTACTAGGAATTGGGGGAGCTTTATCTAACCCTAATACAATAAATGCATATCCATTTTTAGATATTGCATGGTTACAAGGTATTTTCTCAATAATGACAGCAGCAGGAGATGTTGTATTTGGTAACTTAGCACTTATTATGTGTACAGGCTTAGCGGTTGGACTAGCTAAGAAAGATAAAGGAACAGCAGCATTAGCAGCATTAGTTTCATTCTTAGTAATGAATGCTTCGATAAGTGGAATGATAAAAGCATTTAATCCAGCAGTTACTTCAATAGATACTGGAGTAGTTGGAGCTATAGTAATTGGTTCAGTAGTTTCATATTTACATAACAAATATCACAACATTCAATTACCAGCTGTTTTAGGATTCTTTGGAGGATCAAGATTCGTTCCAATAGTTTCATCATTTGCAGCAATATTTATAGGGGGAGTATTCTTCCTAATATGGCCAACATTCCAAAACTGGTTAACTAGTGCAGGAACAGCAATTGCTGACTTAGGGGCAATAGGTACATTCTTCTATGGATTCTTATTAAGATTAACAGGTGCAGTTGGACTACACCACATGATTTATCCATTATTCTGGATGACAGAGCTTGGTGGAGTTGCTGAAGTAGCAGGACAAACTGTTGTTGGAGCACAAAATATATTCTTTGCTCAATTAGCAGATCCAAATCATACAGGATTATTCCATGAAGGAACTCGTTTCTTTGCAGGAAGATTTATTACAATGATGTTTGGTTTACCAGCAGCATGTTTAGCAATGTATCACTGTGTACCTAAAGACAAGAGAAAATTAGTAGGTGGATTATTCTTAGGAGCTGCAGTTACATCATTTGTAACTGGTATAACAGAGCCAATTGAGTTTATGTTCTTATTCGTAGCACCTTGGTTATATGTAGTTCATGCATTATTAGATGGTGTAGCATTCTTTATTGCAGATATATTAAATATTTCTATTGGAAATACATTCTCAGGTGGTATAATAGACTTCACTTTATTTGGTGTGTTACAAGGAAATGATAAAACAAACTGGATTTTAGTTTTAGCAGTAGGTTTAGTTTGGGCATGTGTTTACTACTTCACATTTAGATTCTTAATAACTAAATTCAATGTTAAGACTCCAGGACGTGAAGATGATAACGAAGAAGTTAAAGTAGTTACAAAAGACTCATTAAAAGAAACAGCAGCATCTGTATTAGAAGCTTTAGGTGGAAAAGAAAATATAGAAGACGTAGATGCTTGTATTACAAGATTAAGAGTTTCTGTTAAAGATGTAAATAAAGTAGATAAAGATAAGATAAAAGCTTTAGGAGCAACAGCAGTTCTTGAAGTTAAGGGTGGAATTCAAGCAATATTTGGAGCTATGGCAGATCCAATTAAGCAAAGAATTAATGAAATAATAGGCGCAGAATAAGTCGTAGTAATAATTTTAATAGATATAGTAGGAGGATTTTAGAATGAATAAGGGATTAATCGTATCATGTCAAGCATTAGAAAATGAACCATTACACAGTTCATTTATAATGAGTAAAATGGCATTAGCAGCAAAGCAAGGTGGAGCAGTAGGAATAAGAGCAAATACTGTAGAAGATATAAAAGCTATTAGAGGCGAAGTATCTCTTCCAATCATAGGAATTATAAAAAAGGATTATCCTGATATGATTTCTTATATAACACCTACAATGAAAGAAGTTAAGGAATTAATTGATGCTGAAGTAGATGTTATAGCAGTTGATGCAACAATAAACCAAGATGAAAGCTTTTTAAAATCATTAAAGGAGCTTTATCCAAATCAAAGGTTTATGGCAGATATTTCAACTACAGAAGAAGGAATTAGAGCTGAAAAATTAGGTTTTGATTATATAGGAACAACTTTAGTTGGATATACAGAACATTCAAAGGGAATAAATAACTTTGAAGTATTAGAAGCCTTAATTAAAGAATGTAAAAAACCTGTAATTGCAGAAGGTAACTTTGATACACCAGAAAAAGCTAGAAAAGCTATGGAAATGGGTTCATATGCTGTAGTAGTAGGTGGAGCAATTACTAGACCACAACAAATCACAATAAAATTTAATGAAGAAGTTTTAAAAGCATTATAATAATATTTATTTTACTCTATGAAAAAACACCTACTAGCTTACAATAGTAGGTGTTTTTTATTTTTATAATTATATAGTTTTTTATGTATAAAGCAAAAATATAATGAAATTGTGGTATTATATTATATATATATTACATAATGGAGGCATTGAGAAATTGGATATTTTATGTGAGATACAACAAAAATATAACAGCTTTTCAGATAAACAAAAGAGTATAGCAGATTATATTTTAAGAGAAAATGAAGTGTTAAATAATATTAATATATCAGATTTAGCAAAGGTAACTAATACTTCAGGAGCAACTATAACAAGATTTTGTAAAAAGATAGATTGTGAAAGCTTTGTAGAGCTAAAGTTAAAGTTAAGCTCTGTAAAAAAAGAAATAGAAGTATATGAAAAAGATGATGTATTGTCAGATACATATTCATATTATGAGAGAGTTATAGAAAGAACAAAGCAATCAATTAAAAAGGAAGAAGTTTTAAGGGTTGTTGAAGAAATAAAAAAAGCAAATAAAATCTATATTTATGGAGTAGGAAGCTCAGGTCTTACAGGATCAGAAATGATGCAAAGACTACTTAGAATGGGCTTTAATGTATATAGCTTTTCAGATCCTCATATGATGATGATTAATAGTGCAATAGTTTCAAAGGGAGATTTAGTAATTGGTATATCAGTTTCAGGTCAAACAGAAGAAGTTATAAATTCATTAAGTATTTCAAAAAGAAATGGAGCAAAGATAGTTTCAATTACAAGTTATTCTGAGGGACCGATGTTTGAATTAGCAGATATAAAGTTTATTGTTTATAATACATTGTTTGTTGATAAAAAAAGATTTATAAATAGTCAGTTTTCAACTATGTACCTTTTAGATTTAATATCAATGGTATTACTAGAAGATTCAAAGCTAAGCAAAAAGATGCAAAGAACAGTGGATGTAATAACTAAAGAAATATAAGAATATAAAAATATACCAAGGTTATAACTAATCTTAATAGATTAGATATAACCTTGGTATATTTTTTTATTTTCAGAACAGTTTTTAGTATGGATAAATATAATGTTTTGAAAATCTTTATACAATCTTAATACTATAAGAGAAAATCCTAAGGTCTTATTAATAGAGATTTCACTATAATGTAAATATATTAAGAAGGGGGATAAGCTCATGGATATAATCACTAAATTAATTGGAGGCGTAGCATTAGTAGTATTTATTTTTCTTTGTAAAGTATTAATAAAGGGGGACAAAGAGTAATGATGGAAGTTTTTCAATATGTTATATATTTAATTTTATTAGTTTTACTTGCAATTCCTTTAGGTAGATATATAGGGAAGGTAATGAATGGTGAAAAAGTATTTTTATCTAAACTATTAACTCCAGTAGAAAATATTATTTATAAGCTTTTAGGTGTAAATAAAGATGAAGAAATGAATTGGAAAAAATATTCTATATCTGTTATAGGGTTTTCTATATGTGGATTTATAGTTTTATTTTTATTAAATATATTCCAAGGTTATTTATTTTTAAACCCTGAAAATATAAAGGGAGCATCATTAGATTTAAGCTTTAATACTACTGCAAGCTTTATAAGCAATACAAATTGGCAAGCTTATTCAGGAGAAAGTGGAGTAAGTTATTTAACTCAAATGATAGGATTAACAGTACAAAACTTTTTATCAGCAGCAGTAGGTATTTCGGTATTATTTGCTTTGATAAGAGGATTTACTAACATAAAAAAAGAAGGTTTAGGAAACTTTTGGATAGATTTAACAAGAACAGTTACTTATATATTAATACCATTATCAATAGTTTTAGCTATATTTATAAATTCTCAAGGGGTAGTTCAAAATTTATCAGAATACAAGGAAGTTCAATTATTAGAACCAATAGTATTAAATGATGGAACTATAGTAGAAAAGCAAATAGTTCCACAAGGACCAGCAGCAAGCCAAGTAGCAATAAAGCAACTAGGGACTAATGGAGGAGGATTTTTTGGGACAAACTCAGCTCATCCACTAGAAAATCCTACACCTTTATCAAACCTTGCTGAAATGTTATCTATACTTTTAATTCCAGCAGCCTTATGTTTTTCATTTGGAAGAAATATAAAGGATAAAAAACAAGGACGAGCTTTATTTATTACTATGTTTATTATGTTAGTTGTAGCATTAGGGGCAATAGCTTTTTCAGAAACTAGGGGAACACCTCAATTATCTCAAAATGGAATAGTAAATGTAACAGGTAGTGGAGGTCTTTATGGAAATATGGAAGGAAAGGAAACTAGATTTGGAATACCAGCATCAGCAACTTGGTCAGCATTTACAACAGCAGCATCAAATGGTTCAGTAAATGCAATGCATGATAGTTATACTCCTATTGGAGGAATGATAACTATGATATTAATGCAACTTGGTGAAGTTGTATTTGGTGGTGTAGGTTGTGGACTTTATGGAATGATTGCATTTGCAATAATTGCAGTATTTATAGCAGGATTAATGGTCGGAAGAACACCTGAGTATTTAGGAAAGAAAATTGAACCATATGAAATGAAGATGGCAATACTAATATGCTTAGCTACACCTATTTTTACTTTAATAGGAGCTGGAATAGCATCAATGATTCCGCAAGTAGCTAATAGTGTTACTAATTCAGGGCCACATGGATTTTCAGAACTTTTATATGCTTATTCATCAGCAGGAGGAAATAATGGTTCAGCATTTGCTGGATTTGTAGCAAATACACCATTTATAAATATATCAATTGGACTAATAATGTTATGCACTAGGTTTATGCCTATGATAGCTACACTTGCTATTGCAGGTTCATTATCTAAAAAGAGCAAGGTAGCAGTAAGTGTAGGAACATTACCAACTAGCAATGGATTATTTGTTGGGTTATTAATATTTACAATTTTATTAGTAGGAGCATTAAGCTTTTTCCCAGCTCTTGCATTAGGACCAATAGTTGAATTCTTAAAGATGATTGTATAGACGACTGGTAATATGTCAAGATAAAAAATAAATAAAATTGGAAATTATCAAGTTTGTCTCATATAAAAAAGAGTAACATTAATAAACCTAACTATATTTCCAAAAAATTACTGGGAATATAGAGGTACTTGGAC
>NZ_JBOFYU010000289.1:0-7682 GCF_051654825.1 Clostridium sp. | reverse complement strand
CATGAAAATCACTCTTAATTTCAAGTCCTAATTGCTCAACAGCAGTTTTTAAACCTATTTTCATACCTTTTTGCATTTTAAAATGCTTAGATGCATGGCTTTGGATATCGATATATTTTGTTGGAAGAGATGAGAAATCTAGATTATAAAACTTTATGTTTCTTATTAGCTCTTTTATATCAGATTTTCCCCAAACACAAAATACACAAGGAGATTTTCCTAGGAAGCTAAGAAAATCCTTATATACACTTGGGAAACTTTTGCATTTAATTAAATCTTCTTCTGATAGCTTAGTTAAATCTTGAACATAAGGATGTATAACCTTATATAATTCGGGTTTTATTAAAGCATTAAAGGTTGAAACAACCTTAAAATTTTCATTCATTTTAAATGCACCAATTTGAATAATCTCAAAGGGCAGTTTAATGTTTTCATCAGTTTTATTTTCTTTATGATCTGGATGTAATTGGTTAAACTCTAAGTCAAATATAATATAATTCATTTTTATCACCTATGTTATTATGTAGAGTATTATTAATATAAAAAATTAAGATATTCTTTAAGATTACTATAGGATTTACAAAATTACAATTATGTAATCATAATATATAAAAAAAGATTATTAAAAACTTAGAGGAATAGGGTATAATAATGATAATTAAATGAATCACTAAGGAGAAGTATTTATATGAAGAAGGTAATAGTAGTTGGAGCAGGTCCAGCTGGAATTATGGCAGCTTTAAAGGCAGCAGAAAATAATAAGGTAACATTAATAGAAAGAAATGGAGAAATAGGAAAAAAGCTTAAGCTTACTGGTGGCGGAAGATGTAATATTACTAATAATAGAAGTATAGAAGAGTTTTTTGAAAAAATAATTAATAATAAAAAGTTTTTATATAGTGCTTTATATACTTTTAGTAACTATGATTTATTAAGTTATTTTTCAGAAAATAATCTAGAATATAAGGTTGAGTATGATGAAAAGGTATATACCAAAAGTGATAAGGCTGAGGAAGTAATAGAGCTATTAAGAAGAGATCTTATTAATAGAAACGTTGATATAATGTATAATTCATCTGTAGAAGAATTAATAATTGAAGAAGATGAAATTAAAGGAGTAATATTAACTTCAGGTAAAAAAATACTTTCCGATAAGGTTATTATTACAACTGGGGGAAAAAGCTATCCTACAACAGGATCTGATGGAAGTATGTTTGATATTTTAGAAAAGCATGGGCATACTATTAAGCCATTATACCCAGCTTTAATACCATTAGTTACAAAGGAAGCCTTTGTAAAAAACCTTCAAGGTGTTGCCATTAAAAATGTTCTTATAGGGACAAAAATAAAAAAGAAGAAAATAGAGAGAATGGGAGATATGATATTTACTCACTTTGGAATATCAGGACCAGGAGTACTTAAATTTTCATCTTATATAAATAAGGAACTTGAAAAAGGTGAAATTGAAATTACATTAGATTTATTACAAGATGTGTCTAAAGATGAGTTATCTAAAATAATTAGAAGTAATCCTACTAAAACAGTTTTAAATAACTTAAAGGGAACATTACCTCAAAACTTCTTAAAGGAAATATTAAGCTTATTAAATCTTATAGAAACAAAGGCTACAGATCTTAAAAAGGAAGATGAAAATAAAATTATAGAATATATAAAGGAAATGAAACTTACAGTTAGAGAAACTATTACTATAAAGGCAGCAATGGTTACAAGTGGTGGAGTAAATGTTAAAGAAATAAATGCTTCAACAATGGAATCAAAGTTAATTAAGAATTTATACTTTGCAGGAGAGGTTATGGATGTAGATGCCGAAACTGGTGGATATAATCTTCAAATAGCTTTTTCAACTGGATATTTAGCGGGATCTGATTATTAAAAAACATATTATAAAATTAGGCTGTATCAATAGATAAAACATATATAGATAGTGTATTTTAAATTTAAGCACAATATTTATATTTGTAAATCTATTTAAGTACAGCCTATTTTTATTGAAAATTATTTTATTTGTTTATCTAGCTTCTTATTATATAAGAAAATATATAAAGAAGCGGAGAATATAATTATATAGCCAATAACACTAAATTTATCTGGAACTACATTAAATATTATTATGCTAATTATTGCAGAGAAAATAATATTTGAATAATCAAATATAGATATTTCCTTAGCAGGAGCATACTTATATGCAAGGGTTATACCAAATTGTCCTATGCTTGCAAATACCCCAGCTAAAATTAAGTAAGTAAGTTGAAGTAAGCTCATAGGCTCATAAGTTATAAGCATTAAAGGAAATATTACTACTGTAGAAAATAAAGAAAAATAAAAAACTATAGTTGAAGGTTTTTCTTTACCGCCTAAGGCTCTTAAGCATGTGTAGGCAGCAGCGGCTGCAACAGCTCCTATAATACCAGCTACATAAGGAATTATATCTATTGTAAAACTAGGTTTTATTATAAATAAGGCACCTAAAAAAGCAATAATAACAGCTACAGCTTGCTTAAAGTTTATTTTTTCTTTAAGAACTAAGGCAGAAAAAATTATTACAAAAAATGGGCTAAGCTTATTTAACATATTTGCATCAGATAAAATTAGCTTATCTATAGAATAATAATTAAGTACAATACCTAAAGTTCCAAATATAGAACGTAATATTAAAGTTCCTTGATTTTCTCTTTTACCAAAGAAGCTTTCCCTATTTTTTAAAATAATAAAAAGTGCAACCATACAAGAAATAAGGTTTCTAAAAAATGTCTTTTGAAAAGAAGGTAAGTCCCCTGATAATTTTACAAAGGCAGACATCATTGCAAATCCAAAAGCAGAAAATATAATAAAGGCTATTCCCTTACTTCTATTACTTAAATTAATTGTTTTAATTTTAATCAACTCCTAAATTTTATATAAGTTATTATACTATAAAATTCAAAAAAATATATTTTAAATTATTAGCTATACATAAAAATTAAAACTTTGTAAATAATATATAATCATTAAAAAAAAGAGGGATTTATATGGCATATATTAATTTTAAAGAAGAAAAGGTTAAATCACTTAAGCAATTAGGAAATAGAAGAAAAAATAATGAAAAAATATATAATGAAATGATAGGGGGAGAAAGTTTATCATCTGAATACATTCCAGATAAGGAGTTTAGCTATAAAGCCTTTGAAGATAAGCATTGGGGAGATAATAAAATAAAGCTACAAGAAGATTTTAAAGAAATAAAGGATAAGGATATAATTTGTGCAACATTTAATAATTGTACCTTTAAGAATATTACATTTAAAAACTGCAAATTTATAGGTTGCAAATTTATTCAATGTAAGTTTCAAGAAGGTGGAGTAGTTTTTGAAAACTGTATTTTTATTAAGGAAGAAAGCGATACTAAGCCAAATTTAAATAATAAGGATAATTATTCTTGTGATTTTATTGATTGTAGCTTATATGTAAAATTTTATTGCTGCAATTTATCGTATGCTATTTTTGAAAACTCAATTTTATATAGTACTTCTATTGAATTAACTGATGCAAGCAATATTATTATAAATAAATGCGAATTAAATAAGGTTAATATTCAGGATGCAGATTTAAGTGGTATAAAGGTATTAAGTAGTTATATCGTAGATTTGGAGTTTACAGATAAGGATAAAAGTAAGTTGGATGAAAAAAGTTTTTTTGATAAAATCCAATTAAGGGAAAAAGATAAGGATGAGTATGAGGGAATATATAAGGTATATGAAACTATAGCAAATAAATTTAAAGAAAATCAGCTTAATAATAATTTTGGGGAGTATTATTATTTATGCAAGATAACAGAAAGAAAAACAGTGAAAATATTACCTAAAATAGGTTCATACATAAATTGGATTACTTGCGGATATGGGGAAAGAGCAAGCTTTGCTATATATGCGTCTATAGGTATAATATTAATTTTTAGTTTAATTTATTTGATTATAGGAATAGAAATAGATAATGAAATAATAAGATATGGATTAAATACAAGCCTAAAGAATAAAAATATCTTAAGGGATATAAATGAATCGATTAATTTAAGTGTAGGAATGTTTGCAGGTGTTGGCTTTAATAATGCACAGCCTATAGAAGCAGCATATATGGTATCAAATTTAGAAATGGTAACTGGAGTAATAATGATGGGGGTAGGAATAGGAGCATTAGTAAAGAAAATAGTAAGATAAAATAAATCTAAAAAGAGAGTATCTGAAAATAATGGATATTCTCTTTTGTAAGTTGCAGATAAAGAATCAAGAGTATATTTTATTGCTAAAATATAAAAATTATATTATTATAAGAATGTATGTTTGTAAGGGGGAAGAAAAATGAATAAAAATAATGAACTAAAGAAAGCCTTTAAAAAAAGTATGAAAAAAAATAAGGGAAATAAAGCAGGTCAAATAATTACAATAGTTGTATTTGGAGTAATAGCATTAGGAATGTATTTTACAAATACTAGTGATAATAAATTTGCTAGTATTAAAGGAAATGCAACAGGTAACTTAGAGGTATCATATTTAGATGTAGGACAAGGTGATGCTGCATATATAAGAGTTAATGATTTTGATATATTAATAGATGCAGGTCCAAGAAGTGATGCAGATAGATTAATGGAACAATTAGAAGAAAAAAATATAGATGATTTTGAAATGGTTATAGCTACTCATCCTCATGAAGATCACATTGGTGGTATGGTTAAGGTATTTGATAGATATGAAGTAAAAGAGTTTTATATGCCTAAAACTACTCATACTACAAAAACATTTGAAAACATGGTAAATGCGGTAGCTAAAGAAGGAATAAAAATAAAAACTATAAAAGAGGGAATGTCATTTGACTTAGGAGATGGAGCTGGAATAGAAGTTTATTCTCCAATGTATGAGTCTTATGAAGAGTTTAATGATTATTCGCCTATTATGAAATTAACCTTTGGTGAAACTGATTTAATATTTACAGGTGATGCTGAATCACATGCAGAGCAAGAGGTAGTTGCAAAGTATCCTAATAATTTAAAGGCTGAAGTATTAAAGTTTGGTCATCATGGATCAAGCACTTCATCAACAGATGAATTTGTAAAGTCCGTAGCTCCTGAATATGGAATAATAAGCTGTGGAATAGACAACAAGTATGGACATCCTCATAGAGAAACTCTACAAAAGATTTCGACATATGGGATTGAGTCATATAGAACAGACAAGCAGGGACAAATAACATTAACTTCAGATGGGAAAAATATTTCTATAAAAACTGAAAAATAAAATGTTTAAATTACAAATTTAAAGTAAAATTTACATGAAAACATTTAACATAATAACACATTTAACACTTCTAGCATATAGTTATAAAGTAGATAAATGTAAAATTCATTATTTACACATAAAAAATGGAGGTGTTATTTATGAAAAATTGTTATGATAAGGCTATGGAGTTTATAAGATTAGCAGATGAGATAAGTGAATTATGCAGTAAACTAGAAAAGATAGATGATGTATCAGAAAGAGAAATTTACGAAAAGAAAATTGATAGAGTAGAAACAGAATTTTTTAGAATTAAAAACAGATTAAAAGAAATAGAATATGTAGATATAAATATATAATAAAAAATGGTTGAGATAAAATCTCAACCATTTTTTTATTCTTTTGGGTAATACTTTTTAAAAGCATCTTCGTAATCTTCAGGAACTTTAAAAGTTTGTACCTCACTAACATAAGTTTTATTACAATCAGAAACTAATTCATGAGTTACTGTAAGATTTTTATTAGATTTATTTTTTTCTTCTTTCATATAAAAACCTCCTTTTTAAATATTATTTCCTTTGAAAAATTCATTATGCAAATAATAAAATATATTTAAGATGCTAATTCCTTAGATTCTTTATATTTAACTTTTTTATTTATAAAATAATCAACTATTATAGCAATTGCACCATCACCTGTTACATTTGTAGCAGTACCAAAGCTATCTTGAGCAGCATGTAAAGCTATCATTAATGGTTTTTCTAAGCCACCAAAGCCAAGCATAGATTCAAGAAGTCCTAAGGCTGCCATTACACCACCACCAGGTACACCAGGTGCTGCAACCATTGTAATTCCAAGCATAAATATAAATGGTAGAATTACATTAAATGTTGGTGTAGTTCCATTCATATACATAACAGCCATAGATGTTAATACAAGAGTAATTGTATCACCAGCTAAATGTATAGTTGCCCCAAGAGGAACTACAAATTCACTAACTTCTTCACTTACATTATTGTTTTTTACACATTGAAGTGTAACAGGTATAGTTGCAGCTGAAGATTGTGTCCCTACTGCAGTAAAGTATGCAGGAAGCATAGTTTTAATTAATTTAAATGGATTTTCTTTTTTAATACTTCCGGCTATGCAGTATTGAATAACAATATATACAAGCTGAAGAGCGAATAATACTAGATAAACTATAGCAAAGTTCTTTAAAGTTGAAAATATTTCACCACTATAGCTTAATTTAGCAAAGATACATCCGATATAGATAGGAACTAATGGAATAAGTACCTTAGAAACTATTAGTAATATTATTTCATTAAATTCATTAAAAACTTTAAGTAAAGAACTATTTTTTACCTTAGATAATCCAATCCCCATAACAAATGCAAATACTAAAGCTGACATTACACCCATTATAGGAGGTATATCAATTGAAACATAAGATGCTATATCAATGGAGCTACTATCAAGTTTTAATGATGTTGATATAAAGGAAGGAAGAATAGTGCTTCCTACTAAGTAAGCAGCTACACCAGCAGCTAAAGTAGAAATATAAGCAATTATAGTTGTAATTAATAATCCTTTTCCAGATTTATCACCAAGTGAAGCTATCCCAGGAACGATAAAACCAATTATTATTAATGGTATTACAAAGGATAAAAAGTTTGAAAATAACCCGCTAAAAGTAGCTAAAATTCTAATTGGAAAAATAAATTCTATAGATTTACAAACTAATCCTATAGTAACTCCTAAAATAAGTGCAAGTATAATTTTAAAGATTAATGACCCCTTTTTCATAAAAATCCCCCTTTTTAATGACCTTGTATGAAATACAAGTGTATTTGATTTAAATACATAATACATCCTGTGAGAAAAATTGTCAATTTAAAATTTGAAAATTAGTAAATATTTTATTGAATAATGACTATATATTTAAAATAATATATAATGTTAATTAGTAAAACATTGGAGGCTAATAAAATGATAAACAAAAAGAAGCTTAAAGAAGAAATAATAACTTATGATATTATAAGTTATGTTGATGAAAATGGTGAAAAGGTAGAATATGTTGAAGTTACCTTAGTAGATAGAATAATTGATGTTTATATGGATATTAGAGAAGTAAACATAGGACTTTTAGCTAATAAAATTATTGAAGATAATTTATATAAGTAATAGAAACCAACACATATCACTTAGATGTTATGTGTTGGTTTTTTCTTATATAAGTTAATTACATATAAGATTATTATTTGTAACAATATAAATTTCAAATGAATAATATTAATATGAAGTATAAATAGGTTTACTATATTACAAAGGAGTATGTTAATTGTGAATGGAAGGATAGAGTTAGGAATTGATAGTATTAACTCCATTAAGAATTATGAATATATACCTACTTCT
>NZ_JBOFYU010000288.1:0-50148 GCF_051654825.1 Clostridium sp. | reverse complement strand
ACACTATTAACTCTAATATTAGGTGATAGCTCTAAAGCTAAATTTTTTGTTAATTGACAAATAGCAGCTTTTGCAGGTGAATAACCTATACATTTTTGTACTGGTTTTGTACCAAGACTAGAAGAAATAGTTACAATTGATCCATTAGATAAGTATTTTAAACATGCTTTTATTGTATTATATGTCCCCATTACATTAATATTAAATAGCTCTGCAAATCTTTCTTCAGATGTATTATATATGTCTTCAGCAACGCCACAAATACCTGCACTTGTAACAACTCCATTTAATGTAGAAATGTTATTTTCTAGCATAACCTTATGTAAATTTTCTTTTAGATTTTTATGATCGGCTACATCAGATTTAAAATATATAAAATTATTATTTTTATAATTTGCTGTTAAATCAAGACCACAGCCTATAACGGTAAATCCTTTTTCTATTAGTTCTTTTGTTATATCTTCACCAATTCCGCTAGATGCTCCAGATATAAAGTATATTTTTTTATTCATTTTATCAATCCTTTCAAATTTATAAAATCTATTAATGTAAAGTATAGCACTAATAGACAATAAGGGAAAAGATAAAATTCTTGTAAATCAAACACTTATTTCAAGTCATATTAATAGAATATAGTAGTGTCAAAATAAATGGTTTATAAAAAATTATTTATTTTAGATATGCTACAAAAGAATTTACTTTGATGGAAACATTTGAATGTAACACAGGTAAGAGAATGTACTATTGGAGGAGAAAAAAAGTGGGAAATGATAATTATTTAGAAGAAGGAGATTATGTTTATTGTAATAATAGAAGAATTAGATTAATAAAATTTATAGCCTCTGGTGGAGAAGGAAGTGTTTATGAGACAAACACTTCCTATATCTGTAAAATATTTAAGGTATGCAATGCTAATAGATATAAATATGAAAAGATAGAACTTATGTTAAGAACTAGCATAAGCATAGATGGAATATGCTGGCCTAGAAGGATGGTTTATAATTTGCAAGGCGATTTTATTGGGTATTTAATGCCAAAAGCATATGGAAAGCAATTAAAAAAGATTTTTCTAAATAATAATTCTAATATAGAAGATACAAGTAAAATAGATACAATGTTTTATGCAAATTTATGTTTAACAATATTAGAGAAGTTTGAATATCTTCATAGAAAGGGAATTATAATTGGAGATGTAAGTCCTATGAATATATTGGTAGTATCGGATGAGGAAGTTTATTTTGTTGATACTGATAGCTATCAAATAGGAGGGTTTCCTTGTTTAGTTGATTTGCTTTCATATACTGCACCGGAGTTACAAGTAAACAAAAATAAAAGGTATTTAAGAACGTTGGGAAATGAAAATTTTTCAATAGCAATATTATTATTTGTAATATTAATGCATGGAAAATACCCATATTCTAATAAATCAAAGCGTGAACTATCATATAACATGATAAATGGAAATTTTAATTTTCCAATAGAAGATAGAGATGAGGAATATGAAGGAAATCAAATCTTAGATATGTGGTACAAGTTGCCTAGATATTTAAGAGAAGCATTTTATAAGACATTTAAAAAAGGTGAGTACCATAGTACAGAGGATTATAGACTTTCAATAAGTGATTGGTACAAGCTTATTAAGCATTATCAATCAGCTTTAGAATAATTAAAAGTTCAAAGATATTATTTTAATAAACAAAATAGAAGCTATAGTAGTTTAAAAGTATAAAAGGCACTTAAGTGCCTTTTATACTTTTAAAAGATAAGTTAAATATAAAATAGTAACTGTGATATAATAAATATATTAAAATTTTTAGCAGATTTGAAAGGAAAAAATATGTCACTAAATATAATAGATATAGCAAAGCTTTCTGGGGTTTCTAAATCCACAGTTTCAAGATACTTAAATAATGGATATGTAAGTAAGGAGTCAAGTGATAAAATAAAAGCTGTTATTGAAGAAACAGGATTTTTACCACAAAGACAGGCTCAAAGTATGAGAACTAAAAAAACTAATTTAATAGGAGTTATAGTTCCAAAAATAAGTTCTGAAACTGCATCAAGAGTTATTGAGGGAATGACAGAAATTTTTTCGCCTAACGGATATGATGTGCTTATTGCAAATACTAATCTTTCTATAGAAAAGGAATTAGAATATCTAAAAATATTTAAAAATAACGGGGTAGATGGAGTGATATTCATGGCTACTAAAGTAACAGAAACTCATTTAAAGGCTATGGCGGAAGTAAGAGTTCCTATAGTAGTAGTAGCACAGGAAATAAAGGAATACCCATCTGTATATAATGATGATTATAATGCTGCAAAGGACAGTACTATTGAATTAATAAAAAATAGTCACAAAGATATTGGATTTATTGGAATTTATGAAGAAGATATATCTGTAGGACTACATAGAAAACAAGGATATTTAGATGCATTGTTAGAAAATAAAATAGAAATAAATAGAGAAAATATAAAAATAGGAGACTTCTCACAAGAAAGTGGCTATGCATTAGCAAAAGAGTTATTGAATAAAAAAGAAATACCCACAGCTATTTTAGCAGTGACAGATACATTAGCAATAGGGGCTATGGAGTATATATTAGAAAAAGGATATAAAATTCCAGAAGATATAGCTATTATTGGTATGGGTGATTCAAAAATATCAAGAGTTGTAACACCTAAGTTAACAACTATTCATTATCATTATAAGACATCAGGTAGAGAAAGTGCGAAAATAATGATGGAAATGATAAATGATGGTATAATTTCCTCTAAAAATAAAGGGAGAAATGTTAAACTTTCCTATGGACTTATCAAAAGAGACAGTATATAATAATCTTAGAGATAGGATTATTATATTTTTTGTTCTTTATGGGAACGTTCCCTTATGGGATTCATATTATTTAATAAATAATATGTGGACAAGTATTCTTATAGAGTATTAAAAATATAGATTAACAAATGAGAATTATGGGAACGTTCCCTTTAAGAAGAAAATAGAATATTTAGGGAACAATAATATTAAATAATTTACGGATTTTAATAATATCATTTAAGGAGGAGTAAAAAATGGGGTCAAGTAAAAATTACAAGCAATCAGCAAGCGAAATATTATCTCTTATTGGAGGAAATGAAAACGTTGTTAGTGCGGCTCATTGTGCAACTAGATTAAGATTAGTTTTAAAAGAGGAAAGCTTAGCTAAAAAAGAGGAACTTGAAAAATTAGAGTTAGTAAAAGGTGTGTTTTCAACAGGTGGGCAATATCAAGTAATATTAGGTCAAGGAATTGTAAATCATGTTTTTGAAGAGTTTATAAAATTAGCTGGAATTAAAGAAATGAGTACAGCAGATATAAAAACAGAGGCATCTAAGAAATTAAATCCATTCCAAAGATTAGCTAGAACATTATCAGATATATTTGTACCTATAATACCAGCCATAGTTGCTGCAGGATTATTAATGGGGCTTATGGGAGCAGCAACTAAATTTGGTTTAGATCAATATACTAATTCATGGTGGTGGTTAATGCTTGATTGGTTTAGTTCAGCAGCATTTATATTCTTACCAGTATTAGTTGCTATAAGTGCAGCAAAGGTATTTGGAGCAAATCCATATTTAGCAGCTACAATTGGTGGAATAATGATTCACCCATCATTACAAAATGCTTGGTCACAAGGTGAGGGTTTCGAAACTATTAAAGTTCTAGGAATTATAGATATGCCACTTTTAGGTTATCAAGGGACTGTATTGCCTATATTAATAGTTGTATTTGTAATGGCCTATATTGAAAGATATACAAGAAAGTTTGTACCACAAGTTTTAGATATATTATTAACACCATTAATAACAGTATTACTTACAGGATTCTTAGCATTAGCAGTTATAGGGCCAGCAGCTAACTTAATAGGAGCAGGAATTAGTACATTCTTAAGTTTTGCATTATCTAAGTTTGGAGTCTTAGCAGGCTTATTATTTGGAGGAACATATTCTTCTATTGTAATTACAGGAATACATCATAGTTTCCATGCTATTGAGCTTGGATTAATAGCTGATACAGGAGTTAATACATTATTACCAATTTGGTCAATGGCTAATTTTGCACAAGGTGGAGCAGCTTTAGCAGTTTATTTTATGACTAAAAATAGCAAGATAAAGAGTATTTCTTTACCATCAGCAATAAGTGCTTTTGTTGGTATAACAGAAGCTGCAATATTTGGTGTAAACTTAAGATATGTAAGACCTTTCATAGGAGCAGCTATAGGTGGAGCAGCAGCAGGAGCTTATGTCGTATTAACTAAGGTTGCTATGACAGCAGTTGGAGTTACAGGACTTCCAGCTTTAGCAATAACAACATCAAATTCTATGGTTAATTACATCATAGGACTAGCAATTGCATTAGTAGTATCATTTGTAGCAACATGGTTATTAGGAATTAAAGAAGACGAAAAATAGAAATATTTATTATAATGAAAATATTACTTTAAACTTAGCCAGGCTACCAATAGATGTAGTCTGGTTATTACATTATTATTTAGGAGGATTGAAATGAAGAGGGTAATTTCAATAGGAGAAGCTTTAATAGATTTTATACCACATGAAAAGGGTGTAGCATTAATGGAGGTTGAGAACTTTTTAAGGGTTCCAGGCGGAGCACCATTAAATGTAGCAGCAGCTGTTTCGAAGCTTGGAGGTAATTCTCAAATTTTAACGAAGCTTGGAGTAGATGCTTTTGGAGATGCTATATTAGAAGCTATAAAACCTTTAGGTGTAGATATTTCAAAAGTAAAAAGAACTAAAGAAGCAAATACAGCATTAGCTTTTGTATCATTAAAGGAAAATGGAGAAAGAGATTTTTCATTTTATAGAAACCCAAGTTCAGATATGTTACTTTCAAAGGATGAAATAGATGAAGATTCATTTAATGAAGGAGATATACTACATTTTTGTTCTGTAAGTTTAATAGATGCACCTATAAAGGAAGCTCATAAAAGAGCTATAGAATTATCAAAAAATAATAAAGGAATAATTAGCTTTGATCCTAATGTAAGATTACCGTTATGGAAAACTTCGGAAGAGTGTAGAAAAGCTATATTAGAATTTTTACCTTATGGAAATATAGTTAAAATAAGTGATGAAGAATTAGAATTTATTACTGGAATTAAAGATGAAGAAAAGGCCTTAAATTTTTTACTTCAAGGAGATGTAAAGGCAGTTATATATACGAAGGGAACAGAAGGTGCAGAATTTATAACAAGAGATAAAAGAGTATTTGCCCCATCTTTCAAAGTAAAGGCGCAGGACACAACTGGTGCTGGTGATTCATTTATAGGATCATTTTTATATCAAGTAACTAAAGAAAATTATTCTTTAGAAGAATTAATAACATTAGAAGATGAAAAGATAAGGTTGTTATTAGAGTTTTCTAACGCAACAGCAGCTTTAACAGTATGTAAAAAAGGTGCTATAGGAGCATTACCAACAAATGAAGAGGTATTAGATCTACTTAAAGGGAGATAATTTATGAAAAAGAAGTTTAAAGAAGATATAAATAAATACAAGGAAGCATATTTAAATAAGGTTCAAAATGATAAATGGAGAAGTGAATATCATTTAATGGCTCCTATAGGTTGGATAAATGATCCAAATGGATTATGTTATTTTAAAGGTAAGTACCATGTTTATTATCAATACTCACCTTTAAATCCAAGTGGAGGATTAAAGTTCTGGGGACATTATACTTCAGAGGATTTAGTAAATTGGAAGGAAGAAGATATAGCTCTTTATCCAGACCATGATTGTGATAAAGATGGTGTATATTCAGGTTCAGCATTTGTTAAAGAAGATGAAATATATTTCTTTTATACAGGGAATGTTAAACATGAAGGAGAACATGATTATATTCTAAGTGGAAGAGAACAAAATGTTATTTTAGTTACTAGCAAGGATGGAGTTAATTTTTCAGAAAAGTATATTCTTCTTAGAAATAGTAATTTCCCAGGAAATATGTCGTTGCATGTAAGAGATCCAAAAGTTTGGGAAGAAGATGGAACTTACTTTATGGTTTTAGGAGCTAGAGGTAAAGATAATAAAGGATATATTTTAATATATAAGTCAAATGATTTATATAATTGGTCTTTACAATCAGAACCTATTGGTGGAAGCGATGAAATGGGTTATATGTGGGAATGCCCAGATATATTAGATTTTAATGGTGAAAAGGTACTTATTTTTTCACCACAAGGAATAGAAGCTAAAGGATATGATTATAACAATGTATATCAAAGTGGGTATATAGTTGGAGACATTGAAAAGAGGAGTTCCCTTGAGCATTTTGTAGAGTTAGATAGAGGATTTGATTTCTATGCACCACAAACATTTAAAAATCATGATGGTAGAATTATAATGATAGGTTGGATGGGAGTTCCTGATGCTATGGAACATAAAAATCCAACAGTAGAAAACTATTGGCAGCATCAGCTTACTATACCTAGAGAATTATCTTTAATTAATGGAGTAATATATCAAGAGCCAGTAAGAGAACTTCAATTTCTTAGAAAAAGAATGATTGAAAAGATAGGAATAGATATTAAAGAAAAGAAGGTTATAGATTTATTTAATTCTAATAAATATGAATTATTTTTAGAGTGTGGTAGTTGTGAAATTGTTGAGATTAATTTAAGAGAAGATTGTAAAATTAGTTTTAAAAATAAAGTATTTACATTATCTTTAGGTAAATCAGGATATGGAAGAGATGGGAGAAGTATTAAGATTAATGCTTTAAATAATATAAGAATATTTTCAGATAATTCATCTTTAGAAATCTTTATAAATGATGGTATGTATGTACTTAGTACGAGAGTTTATAATGAGGATATAGATAAACTCCTTACTATTGAGGGAGTAGGAAAAATAAATATAGATAAATGGGATTTATAATTAAACTAGAGTTTTTATAATAGAAAATCACCTAATAATTATTAGATTTCTCGTCATTTGATAAGAAATATTAATAAATTATTGGGTGATTTATTATTTGAAATCAAAATGTGTAGAGTATACTTCTATTATTATATAAAAAATATGTTAATCAATATATTTTTACATAACAAACTTTTACAAAAATAGGTTTAGAGGTTTAAAAATAATAAGTTTCATAAAGAAATTGTCTTTACAATAAATATTTTAATCACATTTTATAAGAACATAAATATTATATAGTATACGGTAGTAATTCAGAAGGAGGTAGAATTATGAGCCATAGTCCTATTAATGCAGTTAATGAAACATTTGTTGTAAATTCAAGACCAGACAGTAATTTTAGTGGTTATCCATATCTTTTAGTAGGATCTACTAAAGAATGTAGTGGAATGAATTTATTTGTTTCTTTTATGATGTTTAGATTAAATCCCTTTACAGGATGTAGGGTAAGAAGGGCTACACTAAATCTATATATAGATGAAGAGTTAAAGTCAAGTTGTAGTGGACCTTATTTTATAAGTATTGGATTAATAAGAGGAAGATATAGATCAGACGAAGTAACATGGAGTAACGCACCTGTTATAAGTGAAACAGAAATTAAAATTTATTATAATCCTGGATGTAAAGAAAGATGTATTAAAGGTGATATAACAAGATTAGTTAGATATTGGATAGAAAATCCGGATGAAAATTATGGATTAGCTTTGAAAGCGAGTGATGGGAATATATTAAAAATAAGTAATGGACGTAGTGGATTTAGACCATTTATTGAGTTGGATGCAGATTGTAGTGAACCAGGCCCTCCGGGACCAAGAGGACCAAGGGGACCACAAGGTGAACAAGGATTTCCAGGACCAGTAGGGCCAAGAGGAGCAAGAGGCCCACAAGGTGAACAAGGATTTCCAGGACTTGAAGGGAGAAGAGGAGCAAGAGGTCCACAAGGGGTACCAGGATTTCAAGGTCCTGTAGGACCAAGAGGTCCGGTAGGATTTCCAGGGCCTCCGGGACCAGAAGGATTAAACACAGTTGGAAGCAATGCATCATTTATTAATTCAACAGCAGATACTATAGCTAGAAGAGATGCAATACCATTTACAACTAGTATTATAAATAGAGGAGATATTAGGTTTGCAAATGGAACTGATGCAATATTTTTAAGCCCAAGACAAGTTTACTTTGTAGTATATACTGTTACAGGTGCTGCAGGAGCATCAACAAGTAATCCTATAAGGGCTGATTTAACATTGAATGGGCGACGTGTTATGGGCTCAGAGGCACAAACAGCTCAGGATGGAAATTCATTTACTAAATCAACAATAATATGTACAGGATGTAGGGTAGAGGCATTAAGTTTAGTAAATAGAACAGCTAATTGCTTAACTTTAGTGCCTAATAGAACAACTTTAGAAATAATTAGATTAGCATAGTAAGGATAAGTCATATCTTTTAGATATGACTTATTTTAATATATAGATTAATATTATAGATTGATATAAAGATTAATATGGAATACAATTGAATTTCATTAATAAGGAAAAATACATATGGGGGAATAGAAATGAATTTTATAGCTATAGATTTTGAAACAGCAAATGAAAAAAGAAATAGTCCTTGTTCAATAGGGTTAGTTGTTGTTAAAGATGGAAAAGTCGTAGAAAAGATACATCACCTAATAAAACCAAAGGAAATGAGATTTACACCAATGAATATAGGGATTCATGGAATAACTCCAAGTATGGTGGAAAATGAAAATGAATTTGATAAAGTATGGGAAGAAATAAAGGATTATTTTAATGAATCAGTAGTAGTAGCTCATAATGCTGCTTTTGATATATCTGTATTAAGGAACACTCTAGATTTATATGATATAGAAGCACCTAGCTTTAAATACATATGTACAATGAAGCTTTCTAAGAATTTTTATTTAAATCTTGAAAATGCAAAGTTAAATACAGTAAGTAATTTTTTAGGGTATAAATTTAACCATCATGATGCCTTATCTGATGCATTAGCGTGTAGTAATATATTATTAAATATTTCAGATGAGGTAAAATCTAGAGATATTAATGAAATATCTAAATTAATATCAGTTTCAATTGGGAAGGTTGATAGTAAAGGGTATAAGCCATCATCATCCAAAGGTACTTCAGAAGAAGTTTCAAAGAAAAATAGATTAAATGATAGAAATGAATTTGAATTAGTAATCAAAAATGGCTCTTTTAAAAATGAAGTAGTAGTATTTACAGGTGGATTATCATCAATGACAAGGGATAAGGCAATGAGGATTGTTAGAAACCTTGGTGGAAGTACAGGTGGTTCTGTAACTAAAAAAACCACATGTGTAGTTACAAATATGAAAAATATTAAAAGCTTAAAAAGAGAAGAAATGACAACTAAGCTTAGAAAAGCATGTTTGTATATAGAAAAAGGTCAAGTAATTAATATTATAAATGAAGAAGAGTTTTTAAAAATAATTAAAAGTAGTTAATATGTTTTTAAAATTTAAATAGAAGTAGATGGAACATTTAAATTAGTACTAGCTTTTGATATAATAAGTTACTAAAGGTTAAGTGGGAGAGAAAGTACATATGAAAAATAAACTAAGCTTAGAAGAAGTTAAAATGCAAAATGAACTATTAAAAAACAAAACTGAAAGGTTAAGATTAACAAGAAATATTATTGCAATTTTATCTATATTATTATCAATTATAGCATTTATATTTGGAGTTGGGAAAATAAATAATGGGAATGTTGAATCTAATATTCAAAAGCCTAACACAACCAATATTCAAGAAAATAGTAGTAAGCCTTCTAATAATGTTGTTGGTGAAGACGATATTGAAAATGATGATGATGATTTAGAATAGTTTGATATAAGTAACCCTAAGATTAGTTATAATCTTGGGGTTATTTTTTAGATGTATTTATTTAAATCTCAATAGATTCTTACAAAAATATACTGTATAATATTACTAAAAATTAATATACATAAGTGAAAGGTTGGGGTAAAATGTATAGCTTTAAAAATGATTATAGTGAGGGAGCACATCCTCAAATATTAGAATCTTTAGTTAAAAGCAATTTAAATCAGCAGGATGGATATGGAGAAGATGAATTTTGTTTAAAGGCTAAAGGATTGATAAGGGAAAAAGCAAAAAATGAAAATATAGATGTTCACTTTATATCAGGGGGAACACAAACAAATTTAATTTCTATTGCAGCTTTTTTAAGGCCGTATGAAGGTTGTATATCAGCTAATACAGGTCATATATTTGTTAATGAAACTGGAGCAATTGAGTGTACAGGACATAAGGTTATTACTGTAAATTCTTCGAATGGAAAAATTACAGGAAAAGATGTGGCTTCAGTATTAGAAAAGCATAATAGTGAGCATGTGGTTAAGCCTAAGCTTGTTTATATTTCAAATTCTACGGAAATAGGAACTATTTATAAAAAGAGAGAATTAGAAGAGTTAAGTAAGGTTTGCAGAGAAAATAATCTTATTTTATTTATGGATGGTGCTAGATTAGGCTCAGCATTAAGTTGTAGAGAAAATGATTTAACACTAGAAGATATTTGTAAATTAACAGATGCATTTTATATTGGTGGAACAAAAAATGGAGCTTTATTAGGGGAAGCATTAGTAATAAGTAATGATTCATTAAAAGAAAACTTTAGATACCATTTAAAGCAAAGAGGTGCATTATTAGCTAAAGGAAGAATATTGGGAATTCAGGTTATGGAATTATTTAGAGAAGATTTATTTTTGAAAATAGGAAAACACATGAATTTAATGGCTGATATTTTAAGAGATGGAATTTCTAAAGAAGGATATGAATTTTTAGTAGAATCACCATCTAATCAGGTATTTCCTATATTACAAAATAATATTATTAAAAAACTTCAAGAGGATTTTTCTTTCATAATATGGGAAAAGATTGATGAAAGTAATTCTGCTATAAGATTAGTAACATCTTGGGCGACTAAAAAAGAAGATGTTGAAAAATTTGTATTTAAATTAAAAGAATTATAAAAGAGTTAAGATTTAGTATTTTTTGTACTAAATCTTTTTTTATGAAATATTCAATTTTAAGTTAAGTATTTTATTATTGTAAAACTTGTTTTTTCTCAAGAGAAAAAATAATATAAATGAAAAATAAGAAATTTTTATTTATAAAATGTGAATTATTTTCTTATAAATTGACTATTGCAATTGTGTATGTTAATCTAAATCATATAGTATTAAAAACTAAATTAAATGGAATAAAAAACTAAAAGATAAAATATACCGGAGGGGAATATTATGGTAAAGATTATATCAGATTCATCATCACTGTATTCTATTGCTGAGGGGAAAACAAAAGGTGTAGATATTGCACCATTAACAGTTACTATTAATGAAAAAACATATAAAGAATATGAAGATATTTCTACTGAAGAATTTATAGATATTATAAACGAAGGTCATATACCTCTATCATCACAACCTTCAATTGGAGAAGTTGTAGATTTATATAATAAATATGAAAACGATGAGATAATAAATATCTCTATGGCAGATGGGCTTTCAGGTACATATAATTCAGCGTGTACAGCTAAGATGATGGCAAATAATCCAGAAAATATTGAAGTAGTGAATTCTAAAACACTTTGTGGGCCACAACATTATTTAGTAAACTTAGCTGTTAAAATGGCAGAAATGGACAAGTCTAGAAAAGAAATTCTAGAGGCTATTAATTCATTAATTCCAACTTCTAAATCTTTCTTAATTCCTCATGATTTTGATTATTTAGTTAGAGGTGGAAGATTATCGAACTTAGCTGGACGTATAGGAAGTGTAATAAAATTAGTTCCTGTAATGACAGTAACAGAAGATGGACAAAGAATAGCTAAATTCACAACAAAGCGTACTTTCTCAAAAGCTATTGAAAAAATATCTGAAGCATTAATAAATGATGGTGCAAATGGCGATTATAAAATATATATAGCACACGCTTGTAAAGAAGAATTAGCTATTGCAGCTAAAGAAGTTTTATCAAAAAATATAAGTAATGCTGATATAGAGATATGGAAATTAGGACCAGCCTTTACAACTCAAGGTGGACCAGGTTGTGTGTCAATTCAAGTAATTAAAAAGCATGAGTTATTAAGGTAAATAGAAGGTAAGGATTAAAAGGTGGAAAATAATAAAACGGATAAGGAATTAGACCTTATAAATTTCCATTGTCCTCGATATAATGAGTTGCCAACTATACCATTATACAAAGAGCAAGTTATAACATTTATTGAAGAAGCTTTAAGTATATTATGTTCAAATTCAAGTGAAAAACTATTAACTTCTACTATGGTAAACAATTATGTAAAACAAAGGGTTGTTTCACCGCCAAAGGATAAAAAATACAATCAAACTCATGTAGCATATTTAATAGTAGTTTGTATTTTAAAGCAAGTATTTACATTAACAGAAGTATGTAACCTAATAAAGATACAAATAGATACATGCCCTGTAGATCATGCGTATGATAGGTTTTGTATTGAACTTGAATTGGCTTTAAAATCTACTTTTACTAATACAAGATTAGAAAGAGAGGGAAATATATCTCTAGAGGCTGAATTAGTTAAATCTTCTGCAATGAGTTTTGCAAATAAATTGTATATACAAAAATATCTAGAAGGAAAATCTAATGAATAATTAAAACTTCAGCTATTTAGCTGGAGTTTTTTTATATATTTATTAAAAGTGGAGTATGTATATTTAAGAATCTAAATACTAAAAATATAAGGATTTAGTATTTAAAGTATTTTAAGAAAGGAGAAATATAAATGGATAGAAATGAAAAGATAAGAAAGCTATATGAGGAAATATATATTGAAGATAATAATGTGAATATTTCAATTTATCAAATGGAAGAAGAATTAAAAGATTATTATTCTGTAGCCGGTGTTGATATAAAATCAATTGATGATGTATTTGAAAATAGCGAATTAGATTCAAAATTTGTTATGGAAATGGAAGCTAAAATAGAGGATTCGCTTAAAAAAATAAAATAACAAAACAAAAAAAGGTATCTATTTACTAGATACCTTTTGGTGCCGAAGACCGGAATCGAACCGGTACGATTGGTTAAAATCGCAGGATTTTAAGTCCTGTGCGTCTGCCAGTTCCGCCACTTCGGCGCGGCTACAAGAATTATTATATTATCTAAAATGAATTATGTCAACACTTTTTGTAGAAAAATAAGTTAAATTATCAAAAATATTATTTGATTTACTTATTTTTTTGCTATGATATATTTTTAATATTTAAAAGTAGAAAAGTTATATTGTAATAGAATAAAAGGTATTATATGATTATTTTATATTATTTACAAAAAAAGGTATTTAATAATTGAGAAATAATAAGCATAGATTGATTAAAGATTAAGAATAATTATAGAGATATAAAAAAAGAGATAAATGGGAGGATATAAAATGAATTTTAAGTATTATATGCCAACTAAATTATTGTTTGGAAAGGGACAATTAGATAATTTGCATAAGGAAAACTTACCTGGAGATAAGGCTTTAATTGTTACTTCAGCAGGTAATTCAGTAAAAAAGTATGGCTATTTAGAAAGATTAGAAAGACAGTTAGATTTAGCTGGTGTTCAATATGTACTATTTGATAAGATATTAGCTAATCCAATTAAGCCACATGTAATGGAGGGTGCTCAAGCTATAAAAGATACAGGATGTGACTTTGTAATAGGATTAGGTGGGGGGAGTAGTATTGACTCTGCCAAAAGTATAGCTGTTATGGCAACTAATGAAGGTGATTATTGGGATTATATAAGTGGTGGAACAGGAAAAGGAAAGCCGGTTAAAAATGATCCATTGCCAATAGTTGCAATAACTACTACAGCGGGAACAGGAACAGAAGTAGATCCATGGACTGTAATAACAAAAGAAGCTACTAATGAAAAGATAGGCTTTGGATATGATAAGACATTCCCTGTTTTGGCAGTAGTAGATCCAGATTTAATGGTAACAGTGCCTCCTATGCTTACAGCATATCAAGGATTTGATGCACTTTTTCATAGTACAGAAGGATATATAAATAATACTTCTTATGTTTTAAGTGATATGTATGCATTAAAAAGTATTGAGCTTATAGGAAAGTCATTAGAAACTGCAGTTAAAAATGGAGCAGATGAAGATGCTAGAGCAGATGTAGCACTTGCTAATACATTATCAGGATTAGTTGAATCTACATCAGGATGCACATCAGAGCATTCTATAGAGCATGCATTAAGTGCATTTCATCCTGAAATAGTTCATGGAGCAGGGTTAATTATGATTAGTAGGGCTTATTATACTCATTTAGTTAATGTAGGAGCTTGTGATGAAAAAATGATAGAAATGGCTAAAGCATTAGGAAAGAAGGATGCAAAGATTCCAATGGATTTTGTAACTGAATTAGTTGCATTGCAAGAAGCTTGTGGAGTAGCGAACTTAAGAATGTCTGATTATGGAATAGAAAAAGAAGACCTTGAAAAGTATGTTATAAATGCAAGAGAAACTATGGGGGGATTATTTGAAGTGGATCCAGTTCAAATTTCTAATAAGGATGTATTATGGATATTAGAAAAATCCTATAAATAATTAAAGATAAAATAGAGCACTTAATAATATTATGAAAATTTTTAAGGTTAACATTTAAAAAGTTAAAGTGTTAACTTCAAATTTTTATTAATAATATGTTAGGTGCTTTTTGTGGGAAAATTATAGCAAAATATATTTCATTTTATAGATAAGAACTGTCTCTTTTAATGATATTTAATATGATTTTTTTAATTTATATGTAAATTTAATTATAAATTTATAAGAAGTGAATAATAAACTTCAATATGAATATAATCATTAATACAAATATTAACAAAGGGGTATGAGCGTAATGAGAAAATCAATGGTTACAAAAAAAATATATGTAACTGTAATGGTATCAGCATTATTACTAAATCAAAAAGTATATGTTGCAAATGCAATTACAGAAGAGCATGGGGAAACCGAAAAGCCAATATTAAGTGAAGTAAATGGTGATGGTACTTATGTAGAAAAGGTTGAAGGAGTTCAACAGGATGAAAATGTAAATGATAAAACAGACACAACAGTAAATGAGGGACATAATGAATTAAAGGATCAAGAGTATAATAGTAGTGAGATAGTTCAAATTAAGGATCAAAAACTATTACAAATAATAAATGTTTGCTTAGGAAAGGGAGAAGAAGTAAATACACCTGTAACAATGGATGAATTAAGTAAGATAAAAACTTTAGCTATAATAAATCAAGGGGTAGAAAGTTTAGAGGGATTACAATATGCTGTGAATTTAGACGAGCTAATTATTGAAAATGAAGCGAAGATTGCAAATAAAGAAAATATAGATATTATTAGCTCTATTTCAAGCATAACAAAATTAAGATTAGTTAATTGTGGAATTGATAACAGTATGGACCTTAACCACTTAGCTAATATGAAAAATTTAACTCATTTAAGTTTATTAGATAATAAAATAACTAATATAGATTTTTTAGCAGACTGTAAAACAATACTTGTGTTGCTTTTAGGAGGAAATAATATAGAAGATATAAGTCCGTTAAAGGAATTATCTAATTTGATTCAGTTAGACTTATATAATAATAATATAAGTGATTTAACACCACTTAGTAAATTAACATCATTAACTCTTTTAGATTTGTCAAAAAATAAAATATCAGATATTAATACTTTAGCAAATTTAAAAAAATTAGATTGGTTATTTTTAAATAACAATAGTATAAGTGATATATCACCATTAAAAGATATAAATATAAGTGGTTTATCTGTGCTAAATCAAGAAATAAATCTTAATAAGCAAACAATTACTGAAAATATATTCACTTTAAAAAGTCCTATCAAAGGTAAAGATGGAAAGACAGTTTTAATAAAGGATGTTTTATCTTTAGGAATAAATAAAGAGGATAGTATTACATGGACGGATATAGTTCCAGGGAATAATAAATTTATAATGAGTTTTGAGGAATTTAAAGCAGCGGGAGAAGAAGCATATTTTAGTGGGATTGTATATCAATATGTAGATTATATTAAAGAAAATAGTGCCCCTATAATAACTGCAAGTGATAAAACTATTACTGTAGGAGATAAATTTGACCCTTTGAAGGATGTAAAAGCTCATGATGAGGAAGATGGAGATTTAACAGATAAAATAAAGGTAACAGAAAATACAGTAGATACATCAAAAGAAGGTATTTATAAAGTAATATATGAAGTAGTAGATAAAGAAGGAAAAACTTTTACAAAGGAAGTAAAGGTAACTGTAAACAAAAAAGCAACTGGAACAACAAAGCCAGTAACTAAACCAACGACAACTAAAAAACCAGTAAGTAAGCTACCTAACACAGGTGGAGGGACTGGAACTGGATTAGTGGGAGTAATTATTACTTCACTAGGATTTGTTTTTGCGAGAAAAAATAAAAAATAATTAACTTCAATAAGACTTATACTATGATTTTGTAGTATAAGTTTTTTATTTAAAAATCTAAAATAAATTAAAATATATGGATAATATTATTAAATCAGTAATGTTCAAAGTCTAATGAAGTATTAAAGGAAATTAATTAATGATAGTAAGTTATATGTTTTTTATATTAATGTATAGAGAACATCTAAATTTTTGAACATAAACTAAGTGGAATCATAATATATGGTAGTAGTAATAATTATGGAGATTCTTATGATAGATTATAATGACGTAAATATAATCCAGTTAGATGAAAGCTATGTAAAAAGAGCTATAAAGCTTGTTATGAATACATTTGAAGATGAAGGAGAGTCAATTAAAAGAGAGCTATGGGCAAGTATTAATGATGAAAAGATGATAAAGTATATAAAGAAATATGATAGACATATAAGAACCTTAGAATACTTTATTGCTATAGGTAGAGATAAAAAATTATTAGGAATAATAGGACTATACTCATTAAATGAAAGTTATGAAAATACTTATTGGCTTGGATGGTATTGCGTTAGTAAAAAACATAGAGGTAAGGGAATTGGGAAGTTTCTATTAGATTATGCTATAAATACAGCGAGAGAAAGAGGTAAAAGTTATTTATGTCTTTACACATCAACAGATGAAAATGAAGCTAAGGCACAAGAAATATACGAAAAGAATGGATTTTATATAACTAAGAGAATAAAAAAGTATGATTATGAAATTTTATATAGGGAAAAAGTTTTATAAGGCAGGTTTTAAGTTAATCTGCCTTATTATTTTAATTAGAAGATTATTTTTTAATTTGGCGCATTCTATTAATTAAATCTCCATCAGTACTAGTATTTTCTCCTACTATAAAGGATTCAAGGTGATAGGTTAGGTATTTACCATAGTTACTATTTGTATTTACAAGAAGCTCGTCAACATAATAAATTCCTTTAGGAATATTGTCTAAAAGGATAGTTGCTAATGAACCATATAATCCAGAGGCAACTTGGATATAAGTTGCATTAGTATTATATTTTTTATAGGCCTTTTTATTATCTAATGCATTATACATATATGCTTCCTTATTGGCAAAAACTAAAAGTATTCCAACGGAATCAGTTCCTTTTAAGGAATACTTTTTAGGGTCTAAAACTTCCATAGGTCTTTCCCATAAGCTATCTAAATTATCAAGGTTATCTCTAATAATATTAGTTGTATGATCGTTTATCTTATATATAAAACCTGTTTCCATATTATACATCTTACCTAAGGTTAACGCCTCCTCATGAGGCATCAAACAACCATAAAACTCTCTTTTCCCTAATCGAACTTTAAATTCTAGTTCATAAACTTCCTTGTATAAAAATAATGATTGATGGTTTTTAATAAAGTTTGGATAACTGTAAATTGCTTCATCTAAAAAACATTCAGTTGACCAAGTTGTATAAAGTGTATCTTTATTGGCTAAGGTTTCATCATTAAAAAAAGAAGTATCTTCTTCAACTATATAACAGCCTAGCGGAGTTTCATTAGGATATTTTTTCATTAAATCTATAGCCATCCATTGAACTACACCAGGATTCATTCCAGAACATATTATAGCAGTAGTATTTTTGAATTCATCTTTATGGCTTTCAAAAATTTCAAATCTTTCTTGAAGGGGGAAACCCTCTAGGTCTTCATTTTTATCTACACTAACACTTTCTAGAGCAGAGTTGATATAAATAACACCTAAGGAATCACAACAACGCAAAGTATCTACAGTATCAGCAAATGAAATATCTAAAACTATGGATGTTTTAGATTCTTTTAAATGATCAGTAAGTTTAGAGGTGTCATTTAGATCAAAGCTATGCAAAATTATTTTTTTTGAAAGGTTAGGAAAGTTTTTATCATAGTATTTTTCATCTTTTTGATGTAAGTCTATTAGGTGTAGTTTACTTTGATTTATAAAATCATGGAGAGGATCAGATTTATCAAAGCAAGCTCTGTTAAGTATAGATAAAAGAGACGTTGCAACACCTCCACAACTACCTAAAATTGATATTACAAGGCTATAATTAAAGCTTTCTCTAGAGATTATATTTGATTCTATAATATTAATTGCTTCAGATATAGGGAGATTATCTGTATTACAATCAACTTGGTAAATCTCTAGAGTTTCTGCTTTTAATGCTTTTTTTAGATATTTAAATGCAGAAAAATTTATATTAGAAGAATTTATAAATAGTTCTATAGAAGCTAGATTTTTAGAAGTGTCAGTTATAATTGTTATTTGCCCGCCTTTAAAAAGCACTACAAAAGTCAAACCATTAGGATTGAAAACAAAAAAAGAAGCTTTAATCTTTCCTGCTTTTAATTCCTTGCATGCTTCTCTTGAGTAAAGGCTTAGATTTTTTTTGTTATTTAGTAGACTATGGTCACAATTGATAAGTTGTATATTAATATGTCTATAATTCGTGAAGTCCATAATTAAGCCCCTTTTGATTATAATCATATTAATAATAATATGATTAACTTATTAAAAGGTCACTATAATTAATGGGGATTTATCATCACAAATAAGATTGAAAATATTCTGATAAATTATTGACAAGCTTTAAATATAATGATATTATGATAAAAAGTTAAATAGCAAAGGCAAAGAAAAGAAGAAGTAGTTATAGATACTGATTTTAGAGAGTAAGCGATGGTGGAATGCTTATATTAAGGCTATAATGAATAACATCTTGGAGCTTCCAATGGAAATCTAAAAAATGTTTTAGAAATTACATTAGGACGGAACCAATCCGTTATTATTTGGACAATATCGAACTTAAATAGCAAGTTCCGTATTGATTAAGAGTGAGCTTTTTAGCTAACATAGGTGGTACCACGGAATATATGCTTTTCGTCCTATATATAGGATGAAGAGCTTTTTTTATTATAAAAAATTAATTGTATTATTGAAATAAGTTTAATTATTAATGACAAATAAGAAAAATAAAATAAATTGGGGGAATTAAAAATGTGTAGTGAAAAATTAATATTACCAAAGGGCTATGAAGCTAAATTAACATTAAGAGAAACAGCAGTAGCTATTAAGGATTTAAAGGATTTTTTTGAAAGAGAATTAGCAAAAGCATTAAATTTAACAAGAGTATCAGCACCTTTATTTGTTGAAAATAAAACTGGATTAAATGATAACTTAAATGGAATAGAAAGACCTGTTGGATTTGATATGAAAGAAATACCAGGGAGCAATATAGAAATTGTACATTCATTAGCTAAATGGAAGAGAATGGCTTTATATAGATATGGGTTTGCAAGCGGTGAAGGGCTTTATACTGATATGAATGCTATAAGAAGGGATGAAGATCTAGACAATACACATTCTATTTATGTTGATCAATGGGATTGGGAAAAGGTTATTTTAAAGGAAGAAAGAAATGAGGAAAAATTAAGAGAAATAGTTAGTAATATATACAGAGTATTTAAAAGTACTGAGCAATTTTTAGCTAGTAAATACTCAAGCTTTGAAGAAATGCTTCCAGAGGAAATTTACTTTATAACAGCTCAAGAATTAAAAGATAGATATCCAGATTTAACACCTAAAGAAAGAGAAAATGCAATATGTAGAGAAAAAAAGGCAGTTTTTCTTCAAAGCATAGGACAAGACTTAGTTTCAGGAGAAAAGCATGATGGAAGAGCGCCAGATTATGATGATTGGTCATTAAATGGAGATATTTTATTTTATTACCCGTTATTTGATTGTGCATTAGAACTTTCGTCTATGGGAATAAGAGTAGATGAAGAAGCTTTATTAAAACAGTTAAAAATTGCTGGTTGTGAAGATAGAAGGGAACTAGATTTCCATAAAAATTTATTAAGTGGAAAATTACCATATACAGTAGGTGGAGGGATTGGGCAATCAAGAATATGTATGTTCTTTTTAAGAAAAGCTCATATAGGTGAGGTTCAAGCATCTATATGGCCTAAAGAAATGATAGATATTTGTGAAGAAAATAATATAAAACTTCTTTAAAGAAAACTTGCCTCCTGAACAAATCATTCAGGGGGTAAAAATTATTTTCATAAAATTAGGCATAGTAGTAGAAATACAAGAATATTAATAATATATCATTGAGTTTTATATGTTTAAAAGAGGTGATAATATTTCAAAGGTATTAGATAACCCTAAGGAATTAATATTAAAGGTTGCAAAGGAACTTGCTTATGAAGAGGGAATAAATAAAATTAATATGAGAAAATTAGCAACTAGATGTAATATTGCATTAGGAACTATTTATAATTATTACCCTAATAAAATAGATATTGTTATAGACGTAGTTGAAGATTTTTGGAATGAATGTTTTGAAAATATAGATTTTATGTTGGATGAAAAATTAGATTTTTTTCAGCAATTAAAGAAGCTATATTTTTATATGTTAAATTACTTAGAAAAATTTGAAAGCAATTGGTTAAAGGATTTGGCTAACTTATCTTCTTTAAATAAGAAAAAGGGGAGAGCAAGAGAATTAAAATATATTTTAAGATTTCATGAAATATCTATAGAACTTTTAGAAACTCATAAAGCTGAGTTTAATAAAGATATATTTAATAGATTTACCCAAGATGAAGTTATTAAATTTATAATTCAAAATATATTTTTAATGCTAAGGACTTATCAAAGAGATTATAGTTTTTTTGATTATACATTAAAAAAAGTTTTACTTTAAAGCTAAGGATTCATAAAATAATATGGATTTTTAGCTTTTTTATTTTACATAAATTACTTATATAAAATTCGAATTTGTAACAATAATGTAATATTGATTAATTATATTAATGCTACAATTTCTAATATAAACAAAAGAAAAAGGAGAAGTTAAGAGAAGATGAAAATAATAAAAAAGTTGATAATATGGCTTTTATTAATTCCAACAATTCTATTGGTTTCTTTAGGTATATATACAACATATATAGAAAGGAATTTATTAGTATCTAAAAAGCATAATATTATAATTAATGAAAATGGAGAAACAGATTTAAAGATAGTTCATTTTACAGATACACAATTAGGTGACTTTTATACTTTAGAAAATTTAGAGAAAGCAGTTAATAAAATTAATAAATTAAAGGCAGATGTAGTTGTTTTTACAGGAGACTTAATAGATCATGCTGCTGATTATGAAGATTTAGATAAGGTTGAAGGTGCATTAAGTAAAATAGAAGCTAAAATAGGGAAGTATGCTGTTTATGGTAACCATGATATTGGTGGTGGAGCTATAAAATACTATGAAGATATAATGACTAAATCAGGATTTATAACTCTTGAAAATCAAAAGGCTTCAATAGAGGTAGATGGAAAAATAATAAATTTTTATGGAGCTGATGATGCTTTAATGGGAATACATAATGCGGATGAAACTATGAGAGGTGTAGTTGAAGATGAAGTAAATATATTACTTATTCATGAACCCGATTTAATTGATGAGTATAATGAATATCCTATTGATTTAGCTTTATCAGGGCATAGTCATGGGGGACAAGTATATATACCTTTTTATGGACCTATAAAGAAAAATTATTTAGCAGAGAAATATAATAAGGGTTTTTATACCTTAGATAATGAAAGAAAGACTAAGATTTATGTAAATACAGGACTTGGAAATACAAAAGTTCCATTTAGATTGTTTAATATTCCACAAATATCATTATTTAAACTTAAGATCTAAATTATTATTTTATAAATAAATTAATTTGAAATTTATATAAAGCATAAGAGTAAAAAGAAGCCAAGTATTAACTGGTTTCTTTTTATTTTTAAGGAAAAATATTCTATCTAATGATATATATTATGCCTTTTTAGTTTAAAATTTTGAAAAAATATATAAAAAACAAAATATATATTAATAATTTTAATAGCGTGATTATAATCACAGAATTTATTTTGTAAATTAATTAATATTAAGTAGAAGCTTATGAGAAGAATATTAGACAATTAATTGTTAAAAAAATATCTATATTGTGTTAAAATTAACGTATTTTTTTGGATTTATAAAAGTTAATATGGAAAATATAAATACAAGAATAAAATTAAATTAAGAAATTACTTAAAAAATTTAATTAATAAGGAGAATTTTAAATGGATAATAATAGTTTTTTAAGCAAGTTTAAAGACATACCAGTTGCAATACTACCTACTATGGTTGGTGCGGCTACATTATCTAACGTATATCAAACTTTAGGATATGATTGGATAAAACATATTACAATTTGGATAGCAGCAATTATATTATTAGCTTATTTAATTAAAATAGTATTCCATTTCGATACAGTTAAAAAGGAATATTCAATGACAGTTCCTGCAAGTTTATATGCTGGATTTACAATGATATTAATGATTTTAGGAAGTTATGTAGTTGACTTCAATGCTACTATCGGAAAAGGTATGTGGTTTACAGGATTGATATTACATGCAATACATATAGTAGTTTTCACTTATAGAAATGTAATAAAGGGTGTAAATACAGATACATTTGTACCAAGTTGGTTTGTAACATTTAATGGGATAATGGTATCAACAGTTGTAGGTGGAGTAATGAATGAGCCTACAATAGGTAAGATTGTTGTTTATTATGGAATTACAGCGTTAGTAGTTATAATGCCTTTTATGATATACAGATTATTTAAATTCTCATTAAAGGAATTATTATATCATACACAACCTATATTATTAGCTCCATCAAGCTTATGCTTAGTGAGTTACTTAAACTTTATACAAGAGCCTAATAAATATGTAGTCTATGCTTTATATGCAGTAATTTTAGCTACATTAGCATTTATAGTATATAAAATACCATCATTCTTTAGACATAAATTCCACCCAGGTTTTGCTGGACTTACATTCCCAATGGCTATAGGAATAGTTGCATCTGTAAAAATGTCAGGATTCTTAACAGCTCAAGGATATGAAACACTAGCGAATATAGCTAAGCAATTAAGTGGGATTCAACTTTATGTAACTACAATAATTATTGGATTTGTAGGATACAATATGTTTAAATTAATATTTGCTAATTTCAGAGGAAATAAATAATATAAGAATAGCTATGACATTAGAGTCATAGCTATTTTTTATTAAACAATTTAAAAAATGAATATGGAAGAGAAAAAACAACTAATATTCCAAGAGCTATTGCAACAGCAATTTTAGCAGTTTCAATTCCTTTATTTAAAGCAAGTAGGTTATCACCCATAATTATGTTGTAAGCTGTATAATAAATACCTGCACCAGGAACTAATGGGAATATTCCGCATATTAAAAATATAGTAACAGGAGCCTTTCTATAAATAGCAAAAATTCTTGAAACACAAGTAAGAATAAATGAGGCTATAAATGAAGCTAGTACAACTGATGGATATGATTTGAATATAATTAAATAAAATAACCAGCCTAATGCACCGGTAATTCCACAAAAAATATATTCCTTTTTTGAAACATTAAAAAGTACAGAAAATGCAATAGTAGCAATAAATGCAACTAAAACTTCCAGCATCATATTAGTACGCCTCCTATTAAGTTATAAATTTTAAGAACTATACCAACTCCAATTGCTATACAAAATGCAATAAGCAATGCATCTATTAATCGTATAGTTCCAGATAAATAATCCCCATTTAAAAAATCCCTTATTGAAGTTGTAATTGGAACTCCAGGAACTAATGGAATAATTGAACCAATTATGATTTTGTCTAAATTAGTACCCATATTTAAGGTAAATAAAATACATCCACATAAAGTTACTAAAGAGCTTCCTAAAATATTAACCATTATTTTTGAGACTTTTCTTTTACCTATAAAAGTAATAAATATGTAAAGTAGTATTCCAGAAATAAATGACACTAAGCTATCAAAAGGTGTCCCACCAAAGATATAACAAAAGCAAGCACTTCCTATTCCAGAACATAATATTTGAAGCTTGTGCGAGGAATAAGGAATTTGTGAAATTCTATGTAATTTATTTATAGCTTCATCTACAGTTAAATTTCCTTGAGCTATTTCTCTAGAAAGGTTATTAACAGCTTCAACTCTTCCTAAGTGAACTGGAGAAAGTGGAATATGTTTAATTTCAGTATAGTGATTTTCATTGCCCTTACTTATAGAGGCAAATATACCGTTAGATATAACATATACATTAAAATTGGCATTTTCAAAGGAATTAACTATTATAGTCATAGTATCTTGAACTCTAAAAATTTCTGCTCCATTACGAAGTAATATTTCACCTGCCATAACAGAAAGGTCTAAAATTTTTTTTATATCACTCATACTTAAGAAGTCCTTTCTTTGATAAATATGTAAATTTTCTTTGATTATTATAGCATATAAATTTACTTCATTACTATAACAATATAGAGTATTTAAAGTATAAATTTAGGCTTTAAGAAAAGTAATAATATAAGTTTTATATGAATATTAATTTAGGTATAAGTGAGATTATTGAAAAAAATTTATTGGAAGTAATTTTTTATCTTTTAGAAATGGCAAATTAAGTAGGGGGAATAAGAGATGAAATACTACAAAATTGGATTAGATATAGGGTCTACAACAGTTAAGCTAGTTATTATAGATAATGAAAATATTATTATGCATAGTAAATATCAAAGGCACTTTTCAGATATTAAAAGTACAATTATTGACTTGATAAATGATGCTTATGAAAAGGTTGGAGATATAGAATGCAAGATAATGGTAACAGGTTCAGGTGGATTATCAGTATCTAAATGGCTAGATATTAATTTTGCACAAGAAGTAATTGCTTGTTCTAAAACTGTAGAGGTATTAATTCCAGAAACAGATGTGGTTATAGAACTTGGTGGGGAAGATGCAAAGATAACATATTTAAGAGGTGGAATTGAGCAAAGAATGAATGGAAGTTGTGCAGGGGGAACAGGTGCATTTATAGATCAAATGGCAACACTTTTAAATACTGATGCACAGGGGCTTAATGAATATGCTAAAAGCTATAAAGTTATATATCCAATTGCATCAAGATGCGGTGTGTTTGCAAAGACAGATGTACAACCACTAATAAATGAAGGTGCAAATAAAGAAGATATATCTGCGTCTATATTTCAAGCAGTAGTAAATCAAACAATTGGTGGACTTGCTTGTGGTAAGCCTATAAAAGGTAATGTTGCGTTTCTTGGTGGACCATTATACTTTTTATCAGAACTTAGAAAGAGATTTGTTGAAACATTAGGTTTAAAAGGTAATCAAATAATTTCACCAAAAAATTCCCAGTTGTTTGTTGCAGTAGGTGCAGCAATGTTATCAGAGGAAACTAGTAAAGTGCGATTTAAAACTGTTGTAGATAAAGTTAAAAGTATAGAAAGCATTAAGGAAAATAATGATGATAGATTAGATCCATTATTTAAAGATAATGATGAATATATTGAGTTTAAAAATAGGCATAATAAATCAAAGGTGAAATTAGGAGACTTGAAAAATTATAAGGGAAATGCATTTTTAGGTATAGATGCAGGATCTACAACTACAAAAGTTACTTTGTTAGATGATGAATGTAAATTATTATATTCTAAATATGAAAGTAATGAGGGAAATCCTATAGATAAGGTAGTAGAAATATTAAAGGATTTATATGATTTCTTACCAAGTGAAGTAAATATAGCTAGTTCTTGTGTAACTGGATATGGAGAAGCTTTGATAAAATCTGCATTACATATAGATATTGGTGAAATTGAAACTATAGCACATTATAAGGCGGCGGAATATTTTTTACCAAAGGTAGATTTTATATTAGATATAGGTGGACAAGATATGAAGTGCCTTAAGATAAAAAATGGAGCAATTGATAGTATATTGTTAAATGAAGCTTGTTCAGCAGGTTGTGGATCCTTTATTGAAAGTTTTGCAAAGTCATTAGATATGAAAATAGATGAATTTGCTAGTGAGGCTTTAAAGTCAAAGTTACCAGTTGACTTAGGATCTAGATGTACAGTGTTTATGAATTCTAGAGTAAAGCAATCACAAAAGGAAGGAGCCAGCGTATCAGATATATCAGCAGGGCTTTCTTATTCAGTTATAAAGAATGCTTTATTTAAAGTAATTAAGCTAAGAGATAAAAGTGATATTGGTGATAATATAATAGTTCAAGGTGGAACATTTTATAATGATGCAGTACTTAGAAGCTTTGAATTAATATCAGGTAAAAATGCTATAAGACCTGATATTGCAGGGTTAATGGGAGCATTTGGATGCTCAATTATTGCAAAGGAAAGACATTATTCCAAAATAGATGATTCTAATAAGGTTACTTCTAGTTTGTTGGCAAAAGGAGAAGTAAATAAATTTGATATGGAATCAAGAGTTAAGAGATGTGGAAGATGTGGGAATAATTGTTTGCTTACTATAAATAAGTTTGCAGATGATGAAGAGTTTATTTCAGGGAATAGGTGTGAAAAGGGAATAGGTTTAGAAAAAAGTAAAAAAGAAGAACTACCTAATTTATATAAGTACAAATATAAGAGAACATTTGATTATAAACCCATTAAAGAAGAAGCGGCTAAAAGGGGTATTATAGGAATTCCGAGAGCTTTAAATATATATGAAAACTATCCATTTTGGTTTACTCTTTTAACTAACTTAGGATTTAGTGTTAAAATTTCGGCCCATTCAAGTAAAAATATATATGAACTTGGAATAGAAACAATTCCATCAGAATCAGCTTGTTATCCAGCAAAGCTTACACATGGTCATATTATGAATCTGATAAATAGAGGTATAAAGACAATTTTTTATCCATGTGTTTCTTATGAAAAAAAGGAGTTTGAATCTGCAAATAATAATTTTAACTGTCCAATAGTAACTTCTTATCCTGAAGTTATAAGAACAAATATGGATAGCTTAAAAGAAAATAATATAAATTTTATACAACCGTTTGTTTCCTTAGATGATGAAAAAACACTTGTTAAAAGAATTTTAGATATTTTTAGGGAATATAATGTAACTTTTAATGAAGCTAAAAAAGCGGTAAGAGAAGCTTTTAGAGAAAGAGAAGTGTATAAGGAAGATATAAAGTCAAAGGGTGAAGAAGTATTAGAATATTTAAAAATAAATAAAAAGAAAGGGATTGTATTATGTGGAAGACCATATCACATAGATCCTGAAATAAACCATGGGATACCAGATATTATTATTTCTTCAGGAATGGCTGTTTTAACTGAAGACTCTGTAGCTCATTTAGGGAAATTAGATATAAAGCTTAGAGTTGTTGATCAATGGATGTATCATTCAAGATTATATAGAGCCGCAGAGTTTGTAGGGAAAAATGATTTAGTAGATATAATTCAATTAAATTCATTTGGATGTGGATTAGATGCAGTGACTACAGATCAAGTAAATGAAATTATATCTTCAAGTGGAAAAATATATACAGCATTAAAAATTGATGAAGGAAATAATTTAGGAGCAGCTAAAATAAGAATTAGATCTTTAAAGGCAGCTATGGAAGAAAGAAAACGTAAAAATTATAAACCAATAGCAGAAAAGATAGAGTATAAAAATCCAATGTTTACAAAGAAGATGAAAAAAACTCATACTATATTGGCACCACAAATGTCACCTATACATTTTGAATTAGTAGAAGCAGCTATAAAGTCAATTGGGTATAATGTTGAAATACTACCATCAAAAGATTTAGGTGCAATTGAAGAGGGATTAAAATATGTTAATAATGATGCGTGTTATCCATCTATAATAGTTATAGGACAAATTATACAAGCTTTGAAAAGTGGAAAATATGATATAGACAATACATCAGTAATAATTAGCCAAACTGGTGGTGGATGTAGAGCTACAAATTATATAGGTTTTTTAAAGATGGCATTAAAGCATGCTGGATTCGAGAGAGTTCCAGTAATATCTTTAAATGCTTTAGGGTTAGAAGAACAACCAGGTTTTAAAATAACTCCAAAGCTTGTGAATAGGGCTTTAATGGCTATTGTTTATGGAGATTTATTTATGAGGGTAGTTTATAGGACAAGACCTTATGAAATAGTAAATGGGGCTGTAAATAATTTATATAGTAAATGGAATGAAAAAGCAAAGGATAATGTAAGAACTGGAAGTATCAAAGAGTTTAGAAGTAATATTAAGGAGATTATAAAAGAGTTTGACTCAATTGAATTATGTAATGAGGAAAAACCGAAAGTAGGTGTAGTAGGAGAAATATTAGTTAAATTTCATCCAACTGCCAATAATGATATAGTAGGAATTTTAGAAGAAGAAGGGGCTGAGGCTGTTGTACCAGACCTTTTAGATTTTTTCTTTTATTGTTGCTATAATGCAAGATTTAAATCAGATTATTTAGGGAAAAGCAAGGTAACAAGGGCAATTACACAATTTGCAATTAGGTATATGGAAGGTTTTAGGTATGTAATGAAAAAGGAACTAGAAAAAAGTAAAAGGTTTAAGGCACCTAAGGAAATTGGGGAATTAGCCAGATTAGCATCAGAAATACTATCAGTTGGAAATCAAACAGGAGAAGGATGGTTTTTAACATCGGAAATGATAGAACTTATAGAAAGTGGGGCAACTAATATTGTATGCCTTCAACCATTTGCTTGTTTACCAAATCATGTTACAGGAAAGGGAATGATTAAGGCATTAAAGTCTAAGTATTCTAAATCTAATATAGTTGCAATAGATTATGATCCAGGCGTATCTAATGTAAATCAATTAAATAGAATAAAGCTTATGTTATCAGTTGCATTTAAAAATTTAAAAAATGGAGAAGAATATATAATGTAAGCTGTTTTGAGAAATTCCTTTTAAAATTTATTTTAGAAGGAATTTCTCATTATATAATCATAGGAATTAAATAGAATTATTATGCTAATTATATTTAATAGAATAATATAGTATAATATTTTTAAAGTCTTAATTAATATGTATTATAAAAGTATTTTGTGAGGGAAAGACAGTGAGTATAAAAGAATTTGAATATTTAGATAAAGCTATTAATGTATTAGAAGAAACATATGAGGAATTAAGTATAGTATCTACTATTATAGAAGAAAAGTTTTACAATGTTTTAGATGAAAGTAAGGTGGAATTTTTAAATATTTCATCAAGAGTTAAGTCAGCAGAAAGTTTAAGAGAAAAGATAGTTAGAAATAAATACTATAAAAAATTTCCTAATGCTGAATCACTTGTATATAACTTAAGCGACTTAATAGGGGTAAGAATAGAATGTAGATTTGGTGATGATGAAAAAAATATATATAGATATTTAAAAAAATACTTTAATAAGTGCTGCGAAGAGAATTATTATTATAACGAAGATGATGAGAATTTTCATATAAAATTAGAAGGAAAACAACCTCAAAGACAAAAAAATGGATTTACTATATACAGAATAGATGGTAGATATATTTACAATGGAAAGATAATTCCATTTGAGTTACAAATTAAATCTTTAGTAAATATGTTTTGGGGGGAAATTGAGCATCAAATTATATATAAAAATTCTAATTACATAATAGAAAATAATTTTTTAAAAGATATAATGGGATCTATAAAGAATAACTTATCTATGATAGATAAGCAACTTATAACTGTATTTAACCATTTTGAATCTAAAAAGAGGACAGATACTAATTCAAGGAAAAAGCATTTAGAAGATATAGTTTCTAAAATAATTTATGATTTGTTTTCTAATAAAATGAAAGAATCTATTGGTATGTCTGTAGACTTTAAAAATTCTTGTGAAACAATAATTAGATATACATTTGAAATAGATGACACTTCATCTGAGGAGGAATACACAGAAACACTAATAAAAGCATTAAAGAGATTAGGTGAACTTTCAAGTGAAAACATAGACTTTAATTCAAAAATAATATTTGAAAGAGATATTAAATATAAAGATAAATTCACAAAAATAATTGGTGAATATTTTGAGAAGGTAATAAATAATGAATTTAATTGGAACTTATTTTTTAGAATTTTATTTGCCTTAGAACCTTTAGACAATGTAGGAGACTTTGAAAAATTTATGGAGTTTCTAAAATGCAGTTACATTGAGTCTAAATATATAAATAAACAAAAATCAATTCTAAAAGAAAGGTTTGGTTCCGATTTTGTTGAGATAGAAAATAAGATAGCTATTAAAACTGCAGAAACTCTTATAGAAATAGATAGGGTAGAAATAGTATATGATTTTATTATTTATGAAATTAATGATGAAGTAGAAAATATATATAAATATATTTTAAATAATATTTCAACTATATCTGATTGGAAAGAAAAAGAGAATCACATATTAGAAGAGTTTGATAAATATATAAAATTAGCTGTATTAGGATAAATATATTAACGAAAAGGATATTAGTACGTAATATGTATTAATATCTTTTTTATTTACATGGAGGGAATATAGTTGGTAAATCAATATGAGCCAAAAGAAGTTTTATGTAAGTTTTATAACAGCAGTGAATATGAAGTTTATAAAAAATATAAAGGGTATATTAGTGAAAAAAATTATTTTAATTCAAATGGAATACATGGAGTTAAGCATATAGAAAGAGTGCTAATATTAAGTATGGTTATTTCAATGCTAATTGGTTTAAATACAGAAGAGGTAGATTTATTAGCTATGGCATCGGTATTTCATGATATAGGAAGAAAAAGTGATGGAACAGATAGAAATCATGGAAGAAATAGTGTTATAAAGCTTCATAGTTTAGATATATATAAAGAAAAGATTGAAAAAAACTTTGATGGAACTAAGCTTAATATATTAGACTTTGTAATAATAGGACATGTAATGGATGATTCAAAGGCATTGATATATTTAGAAAAAAGTAATATTAAGGATAAAATATTGGGGGAAAAGTTATTAAAGTATTTTAAAGATGCAGATGCTTTAGATCGTGTTAGGGCAAATGATTTAGATTTAAATTTTTTAAGGAATAGTAATTCAAAAAAATTAGTGGAATTTGCAAAGTATTTATTTAAAATTATTTAAATTTAAAGAGGTTAGAAAGATTCTAACCTCAAGATTAAATTTTAATAATAGTTTGCTAGTACTCTAATATTAGATTGTACTGGGGTATATTCAGATAATTTAATGCTTCCAGCAGAGTTGTTTATTAGTCGCACTTCAGATTCTGTGCTAGTAACTATTAAATTATGACCATAAACCAATCCGGACATTATCATAGGATAGCTTGAATCTCTATAGCTAACATTACCATAAAAATCTACTATTTCTAAGGAAATTATAATAGGGCCAGTTGCATTTGAACCTTCTATAGCTAACCACCAATCAAAAGCATATAATCCAGGTTTTAAGAATTTTACTGATGAAGTTGAGCTATTATAAATCATGTTTTCATAATCAGTATTTAATCTTAGAAAATTAAGTGGTATTGCAGAGTTTTTATTAATTTCAGTCTTTATTCCTTCTGTTATTAAAACTAGGCCGTTAGTTATTCCAGAGTCACCTTTTTCACCAGTAGAGCCAGTAGAACCGGTTAAACCAATGTCACCTTTTTCACCAGTAGGGCCAGTAGCGCCGGTAGAACCAACATCACCTTTTTCACCAGTAGGGCCAGTAGCGCCGGTAGAACCAACATCACCTTTTTCGCCAGTAGGACCAGTAGCGCCGGTAGAACCAATATCCCCTTTTTCACCAGTAGGACCAGTAGAACCGGTTAAACCAATATCTCCTTTTTCGCCAGTAGCGCCGGTAGAACCAACATCACCTTTTTCACCAGTAGGGCCAGTAGAACCGGTAGAACCAATATCCCCTTTTTCGCCAGTAGGACCAGTAGCGCCGGTAGAACCAGTATCACCTTTTTCACCTGTCTCACCACTTGGACCTTGTAAAGCAAGTTCGACTATTGATATACCTGCTTTAATTTTAGTATATTCAGCATATAAAATTGCATACTTTGATTTTACATCATCATCTACATTTGAAGGAGGCTGCCATGGTGATAAGCTTTCATCATTTTCACCATATAATTCATATATTCCAGTAATGTTTATTAAAGAAAATTCATAAGGGAATTTTCCTTCTTGCACATCCAGTATAGCGGTTCCAGAAATTTGTCCAGTTTTAATTGCAGTAGTTGAGCGTATTACTATAAAATCAGAATCATTAACATGCTTTCCTATAATAGCTAATCCTACAGCAGAGTGACCTAAAACTGTTTGAGTTGCAATCCACCAATTTATAAAATATCTTCCAGGTTTGCTTATTGTAAAAAGTCCATTTAACTTATTGTAAGAAATTGAAGAAGCATAGGAGATAATTTCATTGTTAAATATTACTGGATCACAAAAATCAACTGGCTTAGGAATTGGTTTGAAATCAGAGTTAACTTCTAGTTGAAGAATATCGGGTAGTCCAATAGAATTGGATGATGAAGTGGATAAAGAAGAAAGCTCAACTAAAGATAAACCAGATATTATTTCAAGATTTTTGTTAAGAGAGACTGGGGTTTGGCCAGTATTTATTAATGAAAATTCAAATGGGAACTCGCCCCAAGGTTCAGTTAAATCAAGAACGGCATTACCAACGACTTGAGATGCATCTGATGACGTATTTGTTGGAAAGGTAATAAAGTTTAGAGCATTAACAAAGGTGCCTTTTATAGAAAATGATATATTACTACTAGGAGTGGTAGAACTCATAGGTGCAATCCACCAATTAACAAGATATCTACCTCTTTTATCAATTCTAAAAATTCCTGTGGCTTTATCAAAAGTTATATCATTTGAACTAGATATAAAAGAATTATTAAACTTTACAGAACTTTGAACATCAATAAGTGTTTCTATAGTTGAAAGCGCTGAATTCAGCTCTACTTGAAGAATATCAGCAAAATTTATTTTACTCATTTCAATCACCTCAATGCATATTATGTCATGTAGGTGTTATTTGTCCAAGGTATAGATGATAATTACAATTTATTAAGCTAATATATTAAAAGTGAAATTTAATATATAGTAGATAATGAAAAAGAGAATATTAAAGTATTATATAAAGTAATTTAACTGTAAAATGCTACAACTTTTAAACTACCTTGCATATCGGTATGGTTTGATAAGCTCATAGAAGCATTAGAAGAGTTAATTAGCCTAACACTAAGTGGTTCATTTGTTGTAACTAGACCTTGACCATAGAATAAGCCAGTAATTATGATAGGATGAGTTGTAGGAAAGGAGTCTTTTTTACCACGTGAATTTGTAGTTTCAATATCAATTTTTAATTGTCTATTAGAATTAGAACCTTCGACACCTATCCACCAATCAAATACATATAATCCAGGCCTTACGAGTATTAATGTATTGTTGTATGCATCAAAAATTAAATTTCTTTTATCAGTATTTACTTTTTCAAGATTAAAGGGAATTGCTTGATTATTTTCTAATATTAAAGAATTATTATAGATTTCTAAAAGAATACCAGTAGGGATTAAACATTTTTCATGACATTTATTGTTATGTGAATTAATAGATCTACAATTAGATTTTCCTTCTAAAGATTTGGAATCTAAAATTGATGGATAACTAGAATTAACATATTTTATCTTATTAAATTTTTCTTTATAATAATATTTAACGTAACCATAATAAGGTTTAAAGTTGGACATTGAATCACCTCCTTCATTTAGTATATGGAAAATTATTTATATAGTTAATAAAAAAAGGTAGTGAAACGGTTTACAAAAATAAGAATATGGTTTATTATATAATAGTAAAAAAAATTATTGAATATATAGGGGGAAATGATGAAGAAAAAAAAGATTAAGCAAATAATAGCTCTATCTCTAAGTTTATTACTAACAACAAATTTTTTACCTAATAATTTATTCAAAGGTAAACCGGTTTTAGCAGCTCCGGTTGGCGTGTACGTAAATAGTGATTTTGAAAATTTTGAAGGGAAAATAACAGATAAGGCATCTTTTACAGATAGCTTTGGAAACGTTTATTGGTTATATAATGGAAATAATGATTCTTATTTTGAAAATAAGAGCGTTGATGAATTTAAAAGAAAAAGCTTAGCTTTGATTAATACAAATAATAATAATGCTGGAATTTACATATCTAAGCCAAGTGTTACATTAAAAAATAAGTTAGTATTCGAAAGTGATTTAAACTTTACAGATAAAAACTTAGAAAGAAAGGTATCTATAAAGTTAAACTCAGCAGATTCGGATATGTATGAAATAGTGTTTAAGAAAGATGGATCAATAGTACTTTCAAACTATACAAAGGCTTATGGAACACAAGTGTTAGGAACTATATCAAAGGAAAAGTATGATGTTAATAAGTGGTATAATGTAAAGTTTATAGTTAATCCGAAAACTAATGAAATAGAAATATACTTAAATAATAAATTATTAGACTCAAGGATATTTGATGTTCGTTCATGGGATGCCGTAACAGAACTTAGGATAACTCAAGCTGGACATGCATCTGTAGCGACAGGAGAAGTTTTAGTAGATAACTTTAAAATATATGATTATATTGATATAGAAGAAATAAAAGTTAAGGATTTAGTTATGAATCCTAATACTTCAATGGAGCTTCAAAAAGTTGTTATACCACAAATTACAGCAGGTGAATTAATTTATGAAAGTAGTGATGAAAGCATAGTATCAGTAGATAATTATGGAGTCGTTACTTCAGGAGAAAATAAAGGTACTGCTGAAATTAGAGTTTCTTCATTAGATGGTAAAGTAAGCACAATTTGTAATGTTACAGTTGATGAGGTGGTAAATGTTGAAGAGATAATATTACCTGATAATTTATCAGTTCAAAAGGGAAGTACATTAAATGTAGAAGAATTAGTTGAATTTGTTCCTGAAAATGCAACTAACAAAAATATAGTTTGGAGTACTGAAGATGATAGGAAGTTAAAGGTAGATTCAAATGGAGTTTTAACAGGTGTAAATTGGGGAGATGTAAAAATAGTAGCAAAGACTCAAGACGGTAATAAGGTTGCTAGTACAACTGTTAAGGTAAGACATATAGTAAATCCGCCAGAAATAGAATCTAGTGAATACGACAAAATAAGAGATAGATATTTATATGATTTAACTGGTGGAGATTATGATTATAATGATGAGAACACTAAGGGGCTTGTTGATAAGATATTCAATGATGCTGAAAAATTCTGGACAAGCATGAATAAGGATAAGGAAAATAGGGAGCATGTATGGGATGATATTTCAGATTCATCTATAGAGGCTCAAGGATTAGATCAGAAAAATACGGATATAAAAATATCAGATGCAATTACTACTGGGTATAGAAGAATAGAAACTATGCTTAGAGCTTATCATATGGAAAATAGTCCATTACAAGGAAATAAGGAAATGTTATCAGATATACTTGATGCAGTTGAGTGGATGTATAACAATAAGTATAATGAAAACTTAAATATTGAGTATGGAAACTGGTGGAATTGGGAAATAGGAACACCGTTAGCATTAACAAATATAGGTGTGTTATTACATGATGAAATAGATATGGAAACTATGAAAAAATATATGGCGCCAATTTACTTCTATCAACCAGATCCATTTAATAACTGCTTTAGAGAGTTAAATCCTACTAATAAGGCATATAAGGTTACAACAGGAGCAAATAGATCAGATTGTTCTAAAATAGCTGCTGTTTTAGGTTCTTTAGTTGAGGATTATGATCAATTGTTAATGGCAAGAGATGCAATAGAAAGCTTATTTGAATATACAACAGAAGGTGATGGTTTCTATACAGATGCTTCATTTATACAGCATAAAAGTGAGACTGGATTAGGAGCTATACCTTATATAGGCACATATGGATGTGTATTTTTAACAGGAGCACCAACTGTTGTTGAGATGCTTAAAAATTCACCTTGGGAAGTTTCTAAGGAAAAATTAACTATATTAAAAGAATTTGTAGATAATTCTCTTATTCCTTATATATATAAGGGTGCTATGCTTGATATGACTAGAGGACGAGCAATAAGTAGATATGATTCTTCAGATGATGGTTCAGGTAAAACTGCATTAAATACTATTATGATGGTTGCAAGAGTAATAGATGATGAAGTAGAAAAAAATGAATTATATTCTTTTGTTAAGGGAATGATTGAACTTAATACTTATTCAGACCATATGGAGTCAATAGCAAAGCTTGATTATAGACAATATCCAATATCATTAGTAAATGATTTAAATAGTTTATTAAGCGGTGATATTGAAGGAAAAGTAAATGAAGAATATCACTTATTTACACCATTACAAGATAGAGTAGTTCATTCAAGAAAAGACTATTTATTTGGAATATCTATGTTCTCAAAAAGAATTGCAAACTTTGAATCAATGAATGGAGAGAATAAAAGAGCATGGCATACAAGTAGTGGTATGACTTATCTTTATAATGATGATTTAGGATATTATAAAGATTATTGGCCAACTATAAATCCTTATAGATTACCAGGAACAACAGTAGATACAATAACTATGGAAGATGGAAAAGGAAATAAATCTAATTTAGATAAAGATTGGATAGGTGGAGTTCAATTAGGTAACTATGGAGCTAATGGTATGGAATATAGACAAATAGGACCTAGGGGGATATTAAATACTTCTACTGGAGAAATGGATAGATTATCACTTGAAGCAACAAAGTCATGGTTTATGTTTGATGATGAAATAGTTGCATTAGGTGCTGGAATAAATAGTACAGATGGAAGAACAATAGAAACTATAGTAGACAATATAAAGCTTAAAAATGACAATTCAAATAATATTACTATAAATGGGCAAGAAGCTAACTTTAATAAGATTAGTCAAAATATTGTTTTAGATCCTAAGCCAACAGAAGATAAGGAAGTTTTAGAGGATGTAAAAACTATATTTGTAGAGGGGAATCAAGGGGGAACATCTATAGGATATTACTTCCCTAACAAAGCTGAATTAAACTTTAGAAATGTTGAAAATACAAGTACTTGGCAATCAATAGGTTCAAGTGGGCCAGTTAAAAATGGTCAGCCTAAGGAAATAAAAAATAATTATTTAGAAATGTGGGTAGACCATGGAGTAAATCCAGAAAATGATAGTTATGAATATGTAATTCTTCCAAATAAGACAAATGATGAAGTTCAAGCTTATAATAGTAATCCACAAGTAGAAATATTAAGTAACACAAAAGAACTTCAAGCTGTAAAGCATAAAGGTTTAAATATTACATCATTTAATAGCTTTACAGATAGTGAAAAAAATATTGAGTATATAACTGTAGACAAAAAATCATCTGTAATGGTAAAAGTTGAAGAAGATACTTTAACAGTAGCAGTTTCAGATCCAACTATGTTAAATGAAGAAGGGATTATAGTTTCTATTGATAAAACTAAGTTACCTGTTGAAGGATTAAAATCATTAAATATTATAGAAGGAAATGATGTTAGTTTAATAGAAGATACAAATGCGTTAGTTAAGTTTAAAGTAAATACAGCTAACCAAAATGGATCTGCAATAGAAGTTAAATTTAATATGGAACTAGAAGAAAAAGTACCAGAAGATATAATTGTAGGTAAAGTAGAACAGTTAAAAAGCATTAATATCACTGATGAGAGTATAACTTTACAATGGAAGTCCCCTAAAGAAACAGTAGGACTATCAGAATATATAATTTATAAGGATGGTAAATTAATTGATACTATAGAGGCTAATGAAAAAGAATATATTGTAGATAATTTAAAATCAAATACTATTTATGGATTTAAGATAGTAGCTAAATATTCAAATAAGAAGGAATCTAAACCAAAGTCAATTAATGAGAGAACTAAAAAGTAGTATTAAATAAAAAATACCTAATGGATAATTCAGCATACATATGATGAAATTTAACCATTAGGTATTTTATATTTTGTAATTAATTGCGAGTTTCAAATCTCTAATTAACTCATCTAATGTACAAGAAGAATTATTAGAAAGATATAATATTATAAAGCCCATTTGGCCAGAAACATAAAAATATATTAGGTTTTTAGAAATTTCTGATGTATTAACTTGTTTGGAAAAGTGAGTTGCTAAAACATCAAAATATCTCTTTTGAAATTCTATATCTCCATTTTCTAAAAGTAAAAAATGAAAATCATTTAGATGTTTTTTTACAAGATTAAAGAGACGATAATCTTCTTGAAGAGGCTTCTTATTTTTAAAAGTCATATTTAACATAGATATAGTAAATTTTTCAATTAAAACTAAGAACCTATCTTTAATTTTATTTAACATATCATATACATCATCAAAATAAAGATAAAATGTTCCTCTTGTATAGCCGGCCTTAGTTGTTATTTCTTTTACAGATATTTTTTCTATTGGCTTTAATTTATATAGTTCCCAAAATGCAAACTGTAAGTTATCACGCGTATCTGATAATCTATATATTTTTTCAGTCATAAATTCTCTCCATAAAATAGACAATTTTATTAAAATTGTTCATTGTAGTAAATGTTATAATTTTGTTATAATTAATTTGTATTTGATATATTTTTTTACAGTATATCATAATACTATAACAAATGTATAACATTTGTTATATTGTCACTGCATTTTATATAAGAAAAAGAATGTTAGAAGAATTACTAACATTCTTTTTTTATATGTAAAAATATAAAGTAATAAATCTTAATATTTTTTGCAAAATATAAATATGGTATATTTAAAAGTAATAAAATATTTATATTTAAGGAGATGAAACTTATGATTATAGGAGTAATTTCAGATACTCATGGTGTACTAAGAGATGATGTTATAGATAGGTTATCAGGTTGTGATTACATAATTCATGCAGGAGATATAGGTTCCGAGGATATAATAAAAAAGTTACAAGAAATAGCTGTTACAATAGCAGTAAAAGGAAATAATGATTTAGAAGATTGGACAAAGTCTCTTAATGAAAGAGAAAAGATTAATATAGGTGGGAAAAGCATATTTATAATTCATGAAATAAAAAGACTCCCAAGGTACGTGGATAATGTGGATGTTGTAATTTATGGTCACTCTCATAAATATTCTTTAGAAAATGAGGGAGATATAATATTTTTCAACCCTGGAAGCTGCGGGAAAAAGAGATTTTCCCTACCATTGACTATGGGGATAATAACTATAAAGGATGAAAAAATTAAAATAGAAAAAATAGATATTGATTAAATTTAAAATATAGTATTATTAAAGATTGTAGTTTAGGAAAAAAATGATAAAATAAACATTAAGTAAAATATAGATTTTTAAGAATAAAAAATAAATAGGATGTGCAAAATGGAAGATTTAAAAAAAGCAATTGAGGATATTGTTAAAGAAGAAGTTATTAAAGTTGTTATTAGTAATAAAATGAATAAAGATGTTAAATATAATAAAATTACTTTTGAGTTAAAGGAAAATAAGAAAAAGAAGTATTATCAAATAGAAAAGTACACAGAAAAGCAAGCCTTTCATGAAAATATAGAAATAAATGAATTATCAAAAAAACTTTTAGAGTACATAAATTCAAATTATAAGCAATTATCTGCTTGGTCAAAAGAAGTTACATTTGATTTGAAAATATCAAAAAAAGGAAAGGTATTTTTAGGAAAGAAAAAAAGTGATAATTCAAAGATTGTAAATAAGGGACATAATAAAGAAAAGAATTATATCTTAAAAGAAGGAATGATAATAGAACCACTTATTGATTTAGGTGTATTTACTAAAGAAGGTAAAGTTATTAATTCAAAATATGATAAGTATAAGCAAATAAATAGATTTATAGAAATTATAGATGATGAAATAAAAAAGGTAGAATCTAAAGAACTTACTATTTTAGATTTTGGATGTGGAAAATCATATTTAACATTTGTTCTTTACTACTACTTCGTAGAAATTAAAAAGATAAAGGTAAATATGATAGGTTTAGATTTAAAGGAAGATGTAATTAAAAAGTGTAATGAAATAGCGAAAAGATATAATTATAAGAATCTTAGCTTTGAATTAGGAGACATAAATGGATTTAAGTATAATAATAAAGTAGATATGGTAATTACATTACATGCTTGTGATACAGCAACGGATTATGCATTATATAATGCAATAAAGTGGAATAGTAAAATGATATTTTCAGTTCCTTGTTGTCAACATGAGTTTAATAGTCAAATAAAAACAGAAGATTTATCAATATTAACTAAATATGGAATAGTTCAAGAAAGAGTTGCTGCCTTAATGACAGATTCAGTAAGAGCAAATCTTTTAGAATGTGTAGGATATAAAACACAATTGCTAGAGTTTATAGATATTTCTCATTCACCTAAAAATATATTAATTAGAGCATCAAAGTCAAATATATCAGAAAGTAAGAGAAAAGCATCTATAAAAGAAGTTGAGAACTTAATAAATCAATTTAATTTAAAGCCAACATTATTAAGGCTATTAAAAGAGGATAACTTATTAGATATATAAAATATATAAATAGATACTTGCTAATTATTGTAAGTATCTATTTTTTAATATATTATAAAGTAGATTAATTAATAATTATTATTAGTTTATTTTAATAACATATGAGGAGGAGGTATTTATGAAGAAAAAATCAATGAACTATTTATTGATATTAACATTTTTAATATCAATAGTATTAAATATGGCACATCCTGTTACTCCAGTTTTAATTAAAAGTTTAGGATTACCATCAATTATGTTTGGAATATTTTTTGCATCGATGTCATTAGGAAACTTTTTCTTTTCGCCTATATGGGGTGGATTGTCAGATAGTAAAGGGAGAATAAGATTTTTAATAATAGGATTATTAGGGTATGGAGTAAGTCAATTAGGATTCGGATTTATTGAAAATACATTTTTAATAGTAGTATTTAGGGTTTTAGGTGGAGCTTTTGTAACTAGTTATTTAACTGTAGCATTAGCTTATTTAACTGATATAACAAATTCAGAAAATAGAATTAAATATATGTCATATTATGCAGGTGCAACAACCTTTGGTGGAGCATTAGGGGCTTTACTTGGAGGTGTTATTGGAAATAATAATTATAAGATAACTTTCTTATGGCAATTTATTTTATCAGCTATATTATGTTTTGCATTATATTTTATGTTAGGTGAAACCATAGAAAAGAAAAAAGAAAAGATAAAATTAAAATTAACATCATTTTCATTTAAAAAATATGGAAGTATATTAAATAGAAATTTAACATTCATTATGCTTATGGTAGTGATGTTTTACTTTGCATCTACAAGTTATAATTCAACAATAAACTTTTATATAGAGTCAGTTCTAAATTTACCTCCTACATTTAATGGAGTATTTATTTCTATAGCGGGTATAATTGGATTTTTAGCTAATATATTAATAACTCCATATATAGGAAAGAAATTTGAAAGTGAAGATATTTTTAAATACATTACTTTAATATTATCTATAGTTATAACAATTGTGGCACTTATTCCTAATATAATATTATTTTTCTTCTTTATTATAATATTTGTTTCAGTATGTAGTATTTATATTCCTATTCAACAAAATATAGTTACAAAGTTATCTAAAGATAATTATGGAGCATTAATGGGATTGCAAAATTCAGCGAAAGCAGTTGGTATGGTTATAGGATCATTATTTGCAGGTGCAATATTTGATTTTGGTGCGAAATTGCCATTTTTAGCATCAGGAATAGTGCTATTTATAGGGTTTATATTATTAACAAGAGTAAAGATAGAAACAAAATAGAATTATAAATATATCTAGAATTTTGAGAGTTTTTGTTATATAAAGAGGTTAAAGTGGGAATAATTTTAACTAAATATACGCAGTTTGAAAAAAGATTATATTATAATAATATTTTTTAATGAATTCCGTATATTAACATTTGACATTATAAAAATCTAGTGATAAAATGACTAAAGTAAAGTAAATAATTATCAAGTGGAAACAGTCATTCCCACCTTACGGTAGAATACTTAGTAAGGTAATTTTGTTAGAGTATTGCTAAATTATTATTTAGATAAGTATGACAAGATGGATGACTTAGGTCATCCTTTTTTTTATTATTATAATATATTGTAAAATCACTTTGGAGGTGGAACATATTAGCAAGAAGTTTATATGTAACGAAGATATTAGAGATAAGGAAGTAAGAGTTATTGCTGATGATGGAAGTCAATTAGGAGTAATTTCTACTATAGAGGCTCAAAGAATGGCAGATGAGAAGGAACTAGATTTAGTTATGATTTCTCCATCAGCTAACCCGCCAGTTTGTAGAATTATGGACTTAGGGAAATATGTCTATGAGCAATCAAAAAAAGAAAAAGAAGCTAAAAAGAACCAAAAGGTAACAGTAATTAAGGAAATTAGATGTAGTCTTAATATTGAAGAGAACGACATCTTAATTAAAGCTAAAAATGCAAGAAAGTTCCTATTAGATGGGGATAAGGTTAAAATTACCGTTAGATTTAAAGGTAGAGAAGCACAGTTAGGTCATATGGGATTAAAAATCCTACAAATCTTTGTTTCAAAGCTTGAAGATGTTTGTGTTGTAGAAAAGCAACCTAAGCAAGAAGGCAGAAACATGACACTAATGGTAGGCCCTAAAAAAGCATAACTTGAGAGGAGATTTTTATTATGCCAAAAATGAAGACGCACAAAGGTGCAGCAAAAAGATTTAGAAAAACAGGTACAGGTAAACTTAAGAGAGCTAAAGCTTTCAAGAGCCATATCTTAACAAAGAAAAGTGCTAAGAGAAAAAGAAACTTAAGAAAAGCTGCTTATGTTTCAACTACTCAAGAAAAAGCAATGAAGAAATTATTACCATATCTATAAAAAACACTTAGGAGGAATTGAAACATGGCAAGAGTTAAAAGAGCGGTTAACAGCCGTAAGAATCATAAAAAAGTATTAAAGCTTGCAAAAGGATACTACGGTGGAAAGAGCAGATTATTCAGAACTGCTAACGAAACAGTAATCAGAGCTTTAAGAAATGCTTACGTAGGTAGAAGATTAAAGAAGAGAGATTACAGAAGACTTTGGATAGCTAGAATAAATGCAGCTACAAGAATCAATGGTCTTTCATACTCAAGATTCATGAATGGAATGAAATTAGCTGGAATCGATATGAACAGAAAAATGTTATCAGAAATAGCTATAAACGATCCAAAAGCATTTGCAGATTTAGTAGCAGTTGCTAAAGCTCAAATAAACAAGTAATATCAAAGGTAACCGTTAGGTTACCTTTTTTTACTTTAATAAAGTGAATAAGTAATATTATTTAGATGTAGTTTAAATTAGATAAATTCTTAAGGTTAAAAGTAATATAAGTTACTTTTAACCTTTTTTTATATAAAAAATTATATTGATAAAATATATTAGTGTATTTATATAGCTTAATTTAAAAGAATATTACACTTAACAAAATAATAACAAAGTAATAAATATACATTTTTATGTATATTTATTAAAAAAAGCTTGATTTATACAAAAAAGAATGTATAATTATTAATATAGAAATAAATGTTAATAAAGTAATAATTTATAAGGGGGATATAAGTATGAAGGTGATCAAAAAGATATTATCTGCTGCAATAGCATTAAGTTTAGTAATTTCTAGCGTAAGTTATGCTGAAAAGGTAAATGCTACTGAACAGTATATAGAACAAAAAAAATCAATTTCAGAAAAATTAAATGTTAATGAGGTTATGAGTAATATATCTTATTTTAGCGAAGGAATAGGTGAAAGATTTGCAGGATCAGAAAAAGAAAAAGAATCTGCAGATTATATTTATAACTATTTTAAAGGACTTGGTTATGATGTTGAAGTTCAAGAAGTACCTATAGTAAATAAAAGAGGTACAGTGAAAGTAGCTAGTAGTGAAGACTACAATATAATGGGGTATAGAACTGTAGGGACCTTTGGGGAAGGCTTTGTAGAAGGAAAGGCAGTAAACTGTGAAACTGGTAGTATAGACCAAACTAAAGATGAAGTTAGCGATAATATAGCTATAATAAAAAATAGTTCATCTGTGGTTGATGCAATAAAAAATTCCGTAAATAAAGGAGCTAAGGCTATAGCTATATATAATGATAAAGATGGAAGCTTTAGAGTGTCTTTAGGAAGTTATAAATGCCCTGTACCAGTAGTATTAATACCAAAGGTAGATGGAGAAGCTTTAGTAAGCGATTTAGAAACTTCAGGGGAAGATATAATTTGTTCTGTTGGTGAAACTATATATGATAAAACTTGGAATGTAATTGCAACTAAAAAAGCAACAGGGATAGAAAATCCAGAAGTTTTACATGTAACAGCACATTATGATTCAGTTGCTGGTTCACCTGGGGCCAATGATAATGCATCAGGAGCTGCGATGCTAATGGAACTAGCAAAGCTATTTGTAGATTATGATACTAAGGCTGATATAAAATTTGTAGCATTTGGTGCAGAGGAAATAGGGCTTAAAGGATCAAAATATTATGTAGACAATTTAACATCTGAAGAAAAAGAAAAGACTATTGGAAACATGAATATGGATATGATAGGAACTAACTATGAAGAGTGTACTCAATTAGCGATAGAAACAGTAGATGGGTCAACTCATAAGGTAACTGATGCAGTTTTAAATGCAGGTAGAAATTTAGGTAAGGATCATTATTTTGTAAGTAAATATGGTGGATCAGACCATGTATCCTTCCATAATGCAGGAATAGATGAAGTTACATTTATTTGGGTAATACCTAATACAAATGATAATGGAACTGAACCATGGTACCATACTTATGAAGATACTATAGACAAGATATCACCAGAGAGATTAGGAGAAATGGGAGAACTTATATCTTCAACTATTTTTGATTTAGTAGGGGCAACGGATAAGGTAGAAGAAGAAATTGTAGTATCTAAAGTTGAAAATATAAAATTAGAAGAAGTAACAAATAATTCAGCAAAAATAACTTGGGAAAAACCTAATTCACCAAATGGGTTAGTTAGTTATATAATATATAAAGATGGAAAAGTATTAGAAGAAATTTCTTCAGATAAGGCTGAAATAATAATAAGTAATTTAACTGCTAATACTATTTATGGGGTTAAAATAGTAAGTAAGTATTCAAACGGGGAATTATCAAAGCCAGTATCAGTTAATTTAAGAACTATAAAGTAATAAGTATTTAGATAAGTAAAAAGGGGCAATAATATAAAGCAATAAGCGAACAGGGTATATTTGAGAATATACCCTGTTTTATTATCTTTTTATGTATAAATAAGGAATAATAATATGTGAAATTAGCAAAAATAAGATATGAAAATAAGAGAGGTGGAAGAGTATGAAAGTAAAAATGTCTGTGCAGCAGTTTGATAGCCTATTAGATAATATAAAGAATGATTATAAAGTAGTTGCACCTGTTAAAATACCTTATAGTGGAACATATTCAGATACAGATGTAATTAGATATGAAGAAATAAATAGCATAAAGGAAGTGGAGTTTGGAGAAAAATCACATTTTACAGCAAAGGAAGTTGTAATGCCCGTAACAGAAACTTTATTTTATTTTAATGAAGATAATTATAAAATTGCTAGTATAGATGAAAGAAAAATATTAGTGTTTATGAGAGCTTGTGATATTCATGGATTAGATCGTATAGATAGAGTTTATCTTCAAAATGGACCGGAACCTGATTTCTTTTACAAAAGATTAAGAGAAAAAGTAAAAATAGTGGTTATGGAATGTGAGGAAAGCTTTAGAAATTGTTTTTGCGTAAGCTTTAACACAAATAAAACAGATAATTACTCCTTGGGAATAAAAGTGGATAAGGGGGACGTTTATATTGATATTAAGGATGATGAATTTAAAGAGATATTTAAAGGTGAAAAAGCAGATTTTAATATAGATTTTGTAGAATCAAATGGAGTTACTGTAAAGTTACCTGAAAAGATGAATACTTTAAAGGTGGAGCAAGCAGAGTTTTGGAGAGAGTATGATGGTCGATGTATAGCTTGTGGAAGATGTAATTTTTCATGTCCAACTTGTTCTTGTTTTACAATGCAAGATGTTATAAGTAGAGAAAATCCAAAAAGCGGAGAAAGAAGAAGGGTAGGAGCATCATGTCAAGTGCCAGGTTTTAGTACTATGGCTGGGGGGCACGACGTTAGAGAAAAAAATGGAGATAAAATGAGGTTTAGAACATTACATAAGATGTATGACTATGCACAAAGGTTTGGGCCACAAATGTGTGTAGGATGCGGAAGATGTGATGATGTATGTCCTCAGTATATATCACTTTCTACAGCAATGAACAAGGTTACAAAGTATGTTGAAGACATAGCTGGGGAGGAACGATAAAATGAATAACTTGTATATATCTCATTTAGCGAAAATATTAAATATAGATAAACATACAGAAAAGGAATGGACGTTTACTATTGAAGAAAAAAGCGAAAATATTAAACCAGGTCAATTTTATGAAATTTCTATGCCTAAGCATGGAGAATCTCCAATTTCAGTTTCAGGAATAGGTCAAAATGCATTAGATTTTACTATTAGAGCTGTAGGAAAGGTTACTGATGAAATATTTAAATTAGAAGTTGGAGATGGGCTTTTACTTAGAGGACCATATGGAAATGGATTTAATGTAGATGAGTATAAGGGAAAGGAAATAGTGATAGTATCTGGTGGAAGTGGTTTAGCTCCTGTAAGAGGGATTTTAGAGTATTTTTATAATAATATTGAAGCGTGTAAAAAGCTAACTTTAATATGTGGATTTAGATCACCAGAGGATGTATTATTCAAAGAGGATCTAGAAAAATGGAGCAGTAAATTTAATGTAATGTTAACAGTTGATAGGGGTGAAGAAAGTTACAACGGAAAAATAGGACTTGTAACAAAATATATTCCTAAAATAGATGTTAAGGACATTAACAACATGGTAGCTGTAGTTGTAGGGCCACCTATGATGATGAAGTTTACAATACTTGAATTACAAAAAATAGGTTTAAAGGATGAGCAAATTTGGGTTTCTTATGAAAGAAAAATGAGTTGTGGAATTGGGAAATGTGGTCATTGTAAAATGAATTCAACATATATTTGTGTGGATGGACCTGTTTTTAATTTTACTTTTGGAAAAACCTTATTTGATTAGGAGTGATATAAATGAAACAAGTTAGAGATTTAAATACTAGAAAGGTTATGAAAAATGCTTTTAGAATAACAAAAAATAAATATGAAACTGTATTAAGAGTAAGAGTTCCAGGAGGAGCTATTCATGCAGATACTTTAAAGTTAGTTGCAGATGTATCACAAAAATATGGTAATGGAGAAGTTCATATTACTACAAGACAAGGTTTTGAAATAATGGGTATTCCAATGGAATATATGCAAGAAGTAAATGAATCCATTCAACCTATAATAGATAATATGGAAACTAATCAAGATATTCCAGGAACAGGGTATCCATCAGCAGGAACTAGAAATATAGCAGCGTGCATTGGTAATAAAGTTTGTCCTAAAGCTCAATATAATACTACTGAATTAGCAAGAAAGATAGAAAATATAGTTTATCCAGATGATTTACATGTTAAGTTAGCATTTACAGGATGTCCTAATGACTGTATTAAGGCTAGGATGCATGATATTGGAGTTATAGGTATGTGTCTACCTGAATATAATTCATATAGATGTATATCTTGTGGTGCTTGTGTAAGGAAGTGTAAAAATATTTCTACTAATGCACTTAAAGGAATAAATTATAAGGTAGTTAGAGATCATGATAAGTGTATAGGATGTGGGGAATGTGTTTTGAATTGTCCTAATAATGCTTGGGTTAGAAGTCCGAAAAAATATTATAGAATAGCTATTATGGGGAGAACTGGAAAGAAGAATCCGAGATTAGCAGAAGATTTTATTAAGTGGGCAGATGAAGATACAGTAATAAAGGTGATAGAAAATACTTATAGATTTGTAAGAGAATACATATCAAAGGATGCACCTATGGGAAAGGAGCATATAGGATATATAGTTGATAGAGTAGGTTATAAGGAATTTAAAAAATGGGCTTTAGAAGGTGTAAATTTACCGGAAATTGCAGAAGTTAAAGATCATGTCTATTGGAATGGAATCCATTATAAGTAAAATAATGTGAAAATAGTGCGTATAGCACTATTTTTCTTTATTGGATAAAAATATGATAATTTTTGGTTTTGTGGAATTGTTTAATATAAATTGAAATATAATAAAAGAAATCCTTTACCTAACAAATATTGACATGAAGTGCAGTGTATTATAAAATGATATAAGTAAACATTTAAATAGAGTAAAAAAAGTAATGGGAAATTTGATAGGAGGAGTTTTATGGGGTATTTATTGAAAGAAAAAGTTGTAATTACTAAGGTTTTTAATAATAATGTAATTTTAGTTAGGGATAAGGGAACTGAAAAAATTATTGTAAAAATTGGAATTGGATTTGGAAAGAAATTTGGACAAACTATTGATGCTGGAATAGAAGTAGATAAGATATTTTCTATAGAAAGTGAAGAAAATAAGAGTAATTTAAAAGAGGTAATGCATAGAGTAGATAATAAGTTCTTTGCTCTTTGCGAAGAAGTAATTGTTCAAATAACAAAAGAACTAGGAGAGGAACTTAATGAAAATATACATATAAGCCTAGTAGATCATTTATCATTTGCAATAAAAAGATTAAAGAAAAACGAAGTTACAGATAATCCATTTTTAGTAGAAATAAAAACTCTTTATAAAAAAGAATATAAATTAGCCCAAAATGTTTCTAAGAGGATAAGTGAGGAAGTTGGGGTTGATATTCCTGATGGAGAAGTTGGTTTAATTGCACTACATATACATTCTGCTAGAAACGAAGGGAATTTATCAAATACCATTAAATATGGATATTTAAGTAATAGAATTATTGAAGATGTTGAAAAAAAACTTGATAAAGAAATAAGCAGAGATAGCCTAGATTATGCAAGATTTATAACACATATAAGATTTGCAATTGAAAGAATAATTACTAATTCTCAGCTTACTAATGAGTTAGCAGGAGCTATAGAAAAGCAATATCCCTTATCATATAGTATTGCAATTGATGCTTCAAAGATAATAGAAAAAGAATTAGGAATAGAAATGATAAATGATGAAGTTGCATACCTTGCAATGCACATAGAGAGATTTAAAGTAACAATGAAGTTATAATTTGTATTGTTAGATTTTATGGAATTATAGTATTATTTAATTATTTTTTATAATAAGCAAAGTAGGGGTTACCTACTTTGCTCTTTTTTTTCATATTTAGAAATAACAGATTGATATTTATTTACTACACCTAAATTTATTATATTATCTAAAATTTCCTTGTTACGAATAATAGGCAGTTTAGAAAGGTGTTCTTTGCAAAAAGAACTACATGTAAATATAAAAAATTCAATAGGGTCGTTTATATCTTTAATTAAGGTATCTAAATCTTTATTATCTTTATTATATAAAAAGTTTATAGGATTAAAATTATCTTTTTCTAAATCATCTTTTAAATCATCTAAGGCATCCATTAAATAAATCCATTTTCCTAAGAAATATCCAAAGTTATACAAGTTAA
>NZ_JBOFYU010000287.1:0-10916 GCF_051654825.1 Clostridium sp. | reverse complement strand
ACCTAATGTATAGCTCAATTATATTATTTATAGCATTATTCTTTTTATGTATGTCTGCATTTGTAATGCTTCTTAGAAAAAAAGTTCAAGTGCCATTAAAGAAGTTAAAAAGAGCAATTCAGCTTTTATCAGAGGATAATAGCTATGAGCCTATAAATTATAGAGGACCAAAAGAGTTTGTGGAAATTTGTGATAACTTTAATGTAATGCTTAATAAGCTTCAAACTAGTGAATTAGATAGAAATAAATTAATTAAAGATAAGCAAAGTATGCTTGCTGATATATCCCATGACTTAAAAACTCCAATAACTACAATTCAAGGTTATTCTAAGGCTTTAGCAGAAGGGGTAATTTCAACGGAAGAATATGAAAAATACTTTAATATTATTTATTCTAGGTCACAGAGGTTAACAGAGCTTATTAATATTTTTTATGAATATAGCAAGTTAGAGCATCCAGATTTTAAGCTAGTATTTGAGGAAGTAGACTTATCCGAATATTTAAGAGCTTATGTAGCTTCTAGATATGAACATATTTTAGAAAGTGAATTTGATATAGAAGTAGATATTCCAGAACATATATTAAAATACAAGATTGATAAAGTACAATTCCAAAGAGCCTTAGATAATCTTTTAGGAAATAGCATAAAGCATAATCCAAAGGAAACAAAGATTTATATAGGCCTTAAAGAAGAAGAAAGCTTTTATAAGATTATTATTGCTGATACTGGAGTAGGTATTCCTAAGGAAATATCAGAAAATATATTTTCTCCTTTTACAGTAGGTGATGAATCTAGAAATTCAAGACAGGGATCAGGGCTAGGGCTTGCAATAACTAAGACTATAGTAGAAATGCACGGGGGAAGAATTAAGCTATGTAATTGTGAAAAAAGTGAGTATAGTACTGTATTTAAAATAAATTTACCATATGTAGTGAATAGTTAAATTATCATGGGATGCACCAGCTACAGAAGTAGGATTAGTAGAATACATTGTATATAAAGATGGTAAGGAGCTTGCAAAAGTGCCAGCAGGAACTACAAGTTATGATGTATCAGGATTAAAAGGAAATACAATATATGGCTTTAAGGTTACTTCTAAATATTCTAATGGTGAAGAATCAAAGCCACAATCTATAAATGTAAGAACATCTAAATAGTATTATAAGAATATTCATATATATTTATATAATAAAAATTTAATGATACAATAGAAAGCTATGACGTCTTAAGGAAGTCATAGCTTTTTATTGCTTTCAAATAACACATAAATTTAGTTTAAAATACAAATTCTAATGAATAAGCAATTATTAAAATAATATAAAAGATATTAGAAAAGGAATTAAAGAATGATTGACAACAAGAGAATTCAAAATAGAATATTTATCAGCATAATTTTAGGCTTAACTTTAATTTTTATTACAGCATCTTTAGTTATAGGTAAACAGCAGAACGAAGTAAATAGAGTTTTTATGGAAAGAGAAGTTAAGCAAGAGGAAATGGAATTAAAAAATAAATTAGTAGCCTTAGCAGAAATACATATTGTTGAATCAGAAAATAATGATTTTAAAAAATATTTAATAAGTGATTTAGATAAGAATAGTAATGATTATAAAACACAAAGTAATCAGGTTATAGGAGATCTTAATAAGTATAGTGAAAGAAGTAAGTATATAAATGATATATCTATATTAAATTTAAATGGAGAAATTATAGAAAGTACATTAAAAAGTAATATAGGAAGTAGCATTGGTGAAGAGTTTTTATACACTTTAAATGAATCCATAAATAATAAATATTCTTATGAATTTGATATAAAAAAAGATGAGTTTTTTATTATTTCACCTATACTATCAGAAGTTAACGGAGATTGTTTAGGATATTATAAAAAAGATATTAATCTTAATTATTTAAAGAAAATATTATCAAAGCATAATGTGGAGGGAAAAGAAAGATCATTTTTAATTTTAAAGGATGGAACAATAATTAGTGATAAAGATGGGATTGTGGATTATAGTAAAAAAATAAAGGAAGAAGATAAATATAAAGAATTGAATACTACTAAGGATAATGTATTTGTAACGTATATAGATAATCAAGGTGAAGTTACTAAAGCTGTAAGCAATTATGTTGAAGGCTTAAATATAAATATAGTATATAATTTATGCAAATCTGATTTTAATAGATATACAATGGAATCTATATTAAGAATATTTATTATGTGTTTAGTGGTAGCTATATTCTTAATATATTTTACTAAAAAGATAATAAAGATTATTGTATATGATTTAAAAGGAATAAAGAAAATGTTAAAGGAGTATGAAATAAATGGTTATATAAGGGGAGCAGATAATGAATTAAGCCTAATGGGGAGAGAAGTTTATAAGATTATTAGGGAATTTGAAAAGGAACGTGAAACATATAATTATAATTTAGAAAATATAAATCAATTATTTATAGAAAGAGATATATTAACAGATGAAATAGTTATAAATAGAAAGCTATGGATTGAATTCTTTGGCTTTTGTCCTAAAATAGATTATATAAATATAGTAAGTATGTTTATAAATAATATAGATGAAATAGATAAAGATATATATGCACAAAGGGTAAGAGAAGCTAAGGCGGGAAAAAAGGAATCTTTAATTACGGAATTTAAGCTTAGAGATAAAACAGGAAATTATAAATGGGTAAGGGAAAATAAAGTTTTTATTAGAAATAAAGAAGGAAAAGTAATAAAGGAAATATCAAATATAAAAGATATAGATTTAGAGAAACATAATGAACTATTAATGAAGAAAAGGGCAGAAATAGATGGGTTAACAGGATTTTACAATAAGGAGTTTGCGAAATTTTATATAGAGAAATATATAGAAAGTGGAGCATTAGGCGGTATATTTATACTATTTGATTTAGATAATTTTAAATATATCAATGATAATTTAGGTCATCAATTTGGTGATGAGGTATTAAGACAGGTAAGTGAAAAAGTTAAAGGAGTATTTAGAGAAAGTGATATATTTGGAAGAATTGGTGGAGATGAATTTATAGTTTTTCTAAAAGGAAATAAGGTGAAAGATTCTATAAATAAAAAGTGTGAAAAACTAGTTGAAGTATTAAATAGTGAAATAAAAAAAGATAATATAATTTATAGAGTTTCAGGAAGCATAGGTGTAGCTAAATATATGGAAGATGCAGATTCTTATGAAGGATTATATGAAAAAGCTGATACAGCGATGTATTATGCAAAAGAAAGTGGTAAGAATAGCTTTGCATTATATAATAATAAAATAAAAACAAAAGCACAAAGAGAAACAGATATTTTAAATTTAATAGAGGAGTTAAGTTTAAGTTCTGAAAGTAATATAGAAAAATATATAAGATGTTCTCCAGTAAGAAATAGAATAACTCAAGAAATTGTTAGTTATATATTTTTCTTTGATGATTGCAAATTTAATGATGAAGCATATACCATAGATGATTTAAAGTTAATTGCTCAAAAATATAAACTTGTAGAAAAAGTATATACATTAATTATTGATGGTGTTCTAAAAGTAATTAAAAATACTCAGGTAAATACACAATTAAATGAAAACTTAGAAGTAAGTTTTTTATTTGAAGAATTAGATCCTAATAAATTTATAAAAATATTAGCAAGAAGTACTAAAAAGTATAATTTGGATACTAATAGTGTAAAGATATTTTTAAATTTAGAGTATATAAATAATATAGGGGAAGAAGGAAGAGAGCTAGAAGAAAAAATAAAGGAATTAGGATATAAATTTGGAATAATTAATATAAGAAATGATGAGTATATTTATGTTAATTTAAATATTGATTATGTAGATGAAATACTAAAAGTATCAGAAAATATGTATAAGTCTATGAAAACAAATCAAAGGGAAATATTACTTAAGCATTTGATTAATTTTTATAATGAGAATAATACAATGTTAAGATTGGCTAATTTATCTTACGATGAAAGTTTAAAGATTGATGAATTAAACTTCAATTACTATGACTCAACTGATAATTTAACATATAATGATTTAATGAGTAATTATAAAAATAGTTAGTACACAAGAGAGAGTTTACAAAGATAAAATCCATAATAAAAATTAAGGTTGTATAGTAAAGAGGAAATAATTTATTTAAGTGAAAAGTAAAGAGTTTAGATGGAGATTCTTTGACTTTCCTTAAATTAAGCAGTGAAAAGTTAAAAGTTTTTAATAGAAAAATAAGAGGATGCTTTCTTAAATATGGAGAAAGTTATCCTCTTATTTTTTTGAGGTTACCTATTTTTAAAATACATGCAAAAAGTAAATATAAGTATGTTAGGTATTAGTGAAGCTTCATTAAAGGCTCCTGTATATATTAAGTCTAAAACAACATTAACAATACTTAAAAATATACTTAAATAAGCTACTGTATTTAATATAATAGGGGAAAGATTCACAGTCTTTTTTTCTAACATAAAATCAACCTCCTAATACAAACTTACCATAAAATGTATATATTTTAAATAAATTATGTTAAAAATAGAAAATACCTTTACAAAAGAACATACGTTCGTTATAGTTATATTATACAAAAAAGTTCTTATTGAAAGGAGTGGATTAAGTATGGAGTCTGGACTTAAAAAAATTATCTTTCATATTGATGTAAACTCAGCTTATTTATCATGGACAGCAGTAAGGCAAATTCAATTAGGTGAATGTTCCATAGATATAAGAACTATACCAGCAATTATTGGAGGAAGTACAGAGGATAGGCATGGGATAGTATTGGCAAAATCAATTCCAGCAAAGAAGTATAATATTCAAACTGGTGAGCCAACTTTATCAGCATTTGAAAAGTGTCCTAATCTTAAGATGTTTCCGCCCAATTATAAGCTTTATATGAATTGCAGTAATGCTATGTATGAATTATTAACTGAATATTCACCATTGATTCAAAGGTATTCTATTGATGAAGTGTTTGTGGATATGAGCCATTTTAAGGAGGATTACTTAAATAAGGCAAAGGAAATAAAGGATAGGATTTTTAATGAACTAGGTTTTACAGTGAATATTGGTATAAGCACTAATAAACTTTTAGCTAAAATGGCTAGTGATTTTCCAAAGAAAAATTCTATTCATACATTGTTTATGGAGGAAATTAAGGATAAGATGTGGCCACTTCCTGTTTCTGATTTATTTATGGTAGGGAGAGCTACAAGGGGAAAGTTAGCTAAGTTAAATGTTGAAACTATAGGAGATTTAGCCTCTTATGATATAGAAATATTAAAATCAATATTTAAAAGCTATGCCTATGTTATTCATAACTATGCAAATGGAATAGATAACTCAGAAGTACGAAGTAAAAATTACTTAGAGATAAAGGGAATAGGAAATTCTACTACAACTAAAAAGGATGTAGCCACAAGGGAAGATGCACTTAAGATATTACTTTCTCTTACTGAAACTGCAGCTATGAGGCTTAGAAGCTCAGAAAATATGTGTGGTGTTATAGCTATTTCAGTAAAAACAAATTCATTTGTAAGATATTCACATCAAAAGACTTTAATTAATATAACAGATTCAACAGAGGAAATTTTTAATGCTATTACTGAAGCCTTTGATGAGGTATGGAAGGGTGAATGTATAAGGCAATTAGGAGTTAGACTTACAAAGCTTTATAGCAATGAATTTTATCAAAGAACTTTATTTGATGATGTTAAGATAGATAAAATGAGAGCTTTAGATAAGACAATAGACCAATTAAGAACACGATTCGGAGATAAATCAGTAATGAGGTCTGTATTTGTTAATTCAGATATAAAACCTTTAAGTGGGGGAAATGGGGAAAATGATTATCCTATGATGGGAAGTATATTGTAAAAAGTAAGAAAGGATTGTTAAAATGGTTAGTCCAATTGAAATGATTGCATGGTTTGATAAAGAGGGGAAGATCAATCCAATTAGATTTAAGGTTTTAGAAGGTGATGAAAACCAAGTTATAAAAGTAGATAAAGTTTTAAGTAGAGATGCAGAAAAGCTTGCAGGATGCTTAATGTGGAGATTTGTTTGTTTAAGTGTTATAGATGGGGTAGAAAAAAGATATAGCATTAAATATGATATGGGTAATAATAGATGGATTCTTTTTTTATAAAGTAATCTAATAAAAATAGCAAGTTAAATAGAGAAAAATTTAAATATCACTTAAGCGAGACATAAGTTTATATTATCATCTTGAAACTTTTATTAGTTCAAAAGTTAAAAAGGTAGGTGGTATTGAGTGAGAGAAATAATAGCTATTGGAGTAATAGTAATTATTATAATAACAATTATTTTAAAGTTTAACTCTAATTTCAATCTTAAATTAAAGGTGAAAATTTTAGGATTAGACTTAGAAGTTAAAAATGAAGAAAAGGAAAATGAGGAATGAGAAAACGTTGTTCAAATTGTGACACTTGGCTATAATATAAATATGAGATATTTATAAGGAGGAAATGAAATGAATAGAAGACTTTTAAATCCTAAGGTAGATTTTATATTTAAAAAAATATTTGGGTCAGAAAAACATCCTAATATATTAATTTCCTTTTTAAATGCTGTATTGAAACCAGTTGATAAAATAGTTTCAGTAGTTATTAATAATACAGAGATAACTAAGGATTTTATTGAAGATAAATTTAGTAGATTAGATGTTAAAGCAACTACAAATAAAGGTGAAGTTATTAATATTGAAATTCAAGTAAAAAATGAGTTCAATATGATAAAAAGAAGTTTATATTATTGGAGCAAATTATATGAGGAACAAATTGTTGAAGGCGACGAATATGATAAACTTTCAAGAACTGTTTGTATAAACATTTTAGATTTTAAGTATTTAGATAATGATAGATTTCATAATGGTTATAGATTAAAGGAAATTGAAACAAATGAGGAATTAACAGATATTGAAGAAATACACTTTATAGAAATTCCTAAACTTAAAGATATTGATGACAATGAAAATATTGAAACTATTGATATGCTAACTGCATGGGTTGAATTCCTAAAAGATCCAGATAGTACGATAGTTAGAAAACTTGAATTTAGTAAAGAGGAGATTAAGGAAGCTAAGGATGAGCTTTACAGATTAAGTAGAGATAAGAAAGAACTTGAGTTGTATAGCATGAGAGAAAAATCTTTTTTAGATAAGGTTTCTGCATTAACTGCTGCAGAAGAAAAGGGACTTGAAAAAGGAAGAATTGAAGGAGAAAAAAATAAAGCAATAGAAATAGCAAAAAATCTTTTAGATGTTTTAGATAATGAAACTATTGCTATAAAAACTGGGTTAAGTGTAGAGGAAATAAATGAGTTACGATAAATATTAACTATAGAAAAAAATTTATTAAGATTCCAAGCTTTTATGAAGGAGTAGTATTCAAGTAAGGATATAGAATTTGTAGAACATCATGGTAGATTATTATTTTTAGCTTATGTTTAAAATTAATAATATATAAAGAAAGCTACTATTAAGGTTAAAACTATAATAGTAGCTTTATTTTTATATTTAGTTAAACTTTGAAAGTTTTTATCTAATGGTTGCTAGAAAGTACAACACTTCCGAGTCTTTAGTCAAAAGATAACAGCTGATGCACACCTATCTAGGAAAATTGTTTATTTGTAATAACACGCTTAATGTAAAAGAAAATTAATGAAGCTACATAAGTTAAGATTGTGTTCCAAATAAATAATATCAATACAAGATGTAATTTATTATAGGATGAAGTTTTTACTGTTATTAAGATCATGTAAAGTAAATTTACTGGAATAGATGCAAATATAGAGTAGATACAGTAATTTAACTTTCCTTTCTTATGGAAAAGAGATATTAATAGTCCAAACATAATTGGTAGAACTAGATAAAAAATAGGTACAAGAGATATTCCTTTATTCATGTTAACAATCTCCTTTTATAATTTTATAGTTATAAATATTATATCATTTTAAACAGTGGAAAATTGATTGTTTAGTAAAATTATAGAAAAATTACCTGTTTGTGTATATAAATTGAAAGTCGGGACAAACTATAAATATAATACAATATGGGTAAGGAGATTGAGGAATATGATAGTGAATAGTACAAGTAAGAATTTTATTAATGAGGGACATAAGAAAAATTATTTAGAGCTAGTTAAAAAGTATCCAAGCAAGGATTCAGCAGGATATTTAACAGCTTTTAGCTTATTAGCAATTGAGGAAATTTATAATATAAGTAAGGATTATACTACAAATTTAACTATAAATTTTACAAAGATGCTTAAGGATAAAAGATTAAGTTATGATCAAAGAGTTATTTGTGAAATGGCATATAAGGCTTATGGAATTAGCAGTAATATAGAGGATGCATATGATTATATAAATGATATTAAAAACAACAGATTTGTTATAGATAGCATTAGTAATAACTATGAATATTGCTTATAATATTTTTAATTTAATATTAGAGATACTAATTTAATTTTCAAATTAAATATTAATATATATTGTAAAGGCCTAAAATGTAATTATTTTAGGTCTTTTATTTATAAAGTAATAGTTAATTTAAATATAATGATGTTTTTTAATATATAAAAAATATTTTTTCAACATATTTCAACAAATTTTTGTAAAATACAGCATTATTAATTAATAGTTATTATTTAAAAGAAACAATTGGTTTTAATTATAAATTCAAATGTTTTTTGGAATATATAACTCATTTTAGTTTTATATAGAAATTTTCTAATTAGAATATCATATTTTAAAGGCGTATAATAAGCCTTGTTAACAAATTAACAGGAGGTATTAAGATGTTTATTGAAGTAGAAGAAAAGTTTAATGAAGGAGGTAAAAAGTTAATTTTTCAAGGTATTGCTTTTATGACAGTTGGATTGTTAGTAATATTTAACTCATTACTAGCAAGTGAAATCTTTTCAATTTTAACAGGTGTATTAATGATTTATTTAGCATTTTGTACATTTAGAAATACATACAAGAAAAATCATAGCACCGGTAAGATTGTGTTAAATTCACTTTTAATATTTTTATACCTTTACCTAGGATTTAACTTTATAATGTCACCAATAGATGGAGTATTATCAATAGGATTATTTATAGGTTGGCTATATATTGCAATTGGTGTGTACAAGCTTATTGTATGTTATAAAGAAAAGCAGCTTAAACATAAAGGTTTAATTATTTTTGGAAGTATTTTAGATTTGGTACTAGGATTATTTTTAGTGTTATTATGGCCATTTGATTCCATAATTATTATATCAGCAATGATAGCAGTAGAAATAATATCTAGTGGAATTATCCTTTGGGTAATTGGAGCAAGATCATTGAAGCAGGCAAATAATTAATAATAAATTTTAGAGGGATGGCGATTAATATGATTAAAAGAAATAAAAAATTTTTAGCAGTATTTATTGGAGTTGCTGTTTGTGCTTCAATACTAGCAGGATGTGCAAGTAACAGTAAGAAAAACTCAAATAATGATAATACATCAAATGTAGAAGATGATCTTGATTCAGATGATGTAGTAGATGATGCGGATAATATAGAAGATGTTGATTTACAAGAAACAGTTAGAATAAATAAAGATTTACTTTTCTGTGTTGATAGCGTTACAGCAGATGAAAACATAATAAAAGATAAGAAACCAGCGGAAGGTATGCAGTTTGTACTTATAAATTGCACAATAACTAATACTAACAATGAAGATTCATCTTATGCAACATTAGTATCAGCAATTCAAGTTAAGGACAAACAAGGTAAAATATTTAAAAAAGACAATGCTGAATTAATAGATGCTGCTGATGCTGATACAATACCAGCAGGGCAAAAAGTTTCATGTTCTTATTTAGTACAAGCTCCTAAGGATAAAAATCTTCAAGATTTATCATTAGTAGTTGATGGTGGAAATAATGAATATTATTATTTCGAATTAACAAATAACTAATATATTTTAAATAAGGTAAATAACTAATGACAAATAAAAATTGATAGAAATACTATAGATAAACATTATTGAGTAAATATTATTAGGCAAATATTAGCAGGTAAATATTAGTAGGTAAATAAAAAATAGAGGTGTTTAAAATGAGTAAAGTAATTGAATTTGTAAAAGAAAGAGTTAATGAAATGGAAATACATCATGAAGAAAAAAAGGCTTTTAGAGAAGAAGAACATGCAGAAAAGGAATTTTCTAATGAAATTAAAAAGCAAATGAAAAAAGAAGTTAAATTTGAAGAAAAAATAATAAATGATGTAATAAATGAATATAAAGAAGACGAAAAAGAAGCAGAAAGATTTGCAAAAAAATTAAACAAAGAACTTAAAAGAGAAGAAAAAGAAGAAAGAAAAGAAGAAAAAGAATTTGCAAAGAAATTAAAACATCAAATGGAAGAAGAAATGCAGAAATAATATTCTTCCCCCCCTTTTTGTGAGAATATTAATAAATATAGAAAGCAGAGAACCTAAAGAACTCTTTGCATAGCGACAGCAGGTAGCTTTGGATAAAGCAAGACTACCTGCTGTTAAATTTTAATTAATTATGGGATAGCTATAAGATAAAAATAACGCTAAGGTAATTTACCTTAGCGTTATTTTTTATCCTTGCAATCCTTCTTGCTTTTCTAAAGCTTCTAATTCAGCATATTCCATATCATATAATTTATCTTCTAATTGTTTGATTTTATTAGTTAATTCTTCAACTTTCATGCCGCTATTCCAATTGTGAGTGTCCTTTTCCCAAAGAGATCTTTCTTTTTTAGCTCTTCTAATTTCACTTTTAATTTGTTCCATTAATAACACCATCCTTAAAGATTTCTAATTAAATAAAGTAGATTAATAATTACAAATTACTAGATATGCATAAACCTTAATTACAAGAAATTGAAGTTTAT
>NZ_JBOFYU010000286.1:0-6921 GCF_051654825.1 Clostridium sp. | reverse complement strand
TTTTTAAAAGAAAAAAATGAACTATATATTAAATATAATTCTTGTAGAGAAGATGGAGAAACTCCACTTAAAGAAAAGATAGAAAGGTCTATAGAATTTATAGAAAAAAATAAAGTAGAAAAAATTATAATAGATATTAGAAATAATTTAGGTGGAGATTCAACCTTAATTAATCCATTATTAAAATATATTAAAAACAATAAATCAATTAATAAAAGAGAAAATTTTAAAATTATAATAGGAAGAGAAACCTTTTCTTCAGCTTTATTAAATGCATATGAATTTAAAAGAGAAACAAATGCATTTATTATAGGTGAACCTTCAGGGGGAAAGCCTAATTGCTATGGAGAAATACTAAAGTTTACATTGCCTAATAGCAAATTTATTGTAAGTTATTCAACTAAATATTATGAGCTAATAGAAGATGATGAGGTCATGGCCTTATATCCAGATAAATTAATACTAGAAAGTATAGAAGATTATAAAAATAACCTTGTAGAGATTCAAAATGAGTATTAAAATAAGTTTAGCGTAAAATATAACATAGGATATGAGGTTGAATATGAAAATTAAAAAGCCAGATTACTTTGATAAATTTAATTGCATAGCTTCTGAGTGTGAGGACACATGTTGTGCAGGATGGGGAATAGTTATAGATGAAGAAACACATAAACATTATTTAAGTGTAGAAGGTGAATTTGGAGAAAGATTAAGAAGTGAAATTATTACTGAAGATGGAGAAAATATTTTTACTTTAAAGGGAGAAGATTGTGCCTTTTTAAACGAAAATAAATTATGTGATATATATTCTAACTTAGGTGGAGATAGTCTTTGTTATACATGTAGACAATATCCTCGTTACTTAGAGGAATTTGGAAGCCTTCGTGAAATAGGAATATCTTTATCTTGTCCTGAAGCAGCAAGAATAATATTAAGGGATTCAGAAAAGGTTAAGTTTAATATAACTGAAAATGATGAAGAGGTTAGTAGCTATAATGATATAAATCCAACACTATATATAAATCTTGTTCAATGCAGAAATATAGTTTTTAATTTTATGCAAAATAGAGATTTAGATATAAATGTTAGATGTGCTTTATCACTTATTTTTGTAGATGAAATTCAAAAGAAAATAGATTCTAATGATATAAAGGATATAAAAGAAGTTAAGGATAAATTCTTAAATGAAGACTTTATAAATAAGACTATTGAAGAAATTAAAGTCTACAGAAATAACGGAAGCAAGAAGTATGAAAATTTAAATGGAGTATTAAATGTATTTAAAGGATTAAAGCATATAAATCCTAATGATCCTTTAGGACTAGATGATGCATTAAGATATTTCTGGCAAAGTGAAGAAGATGAAGAACTTTACTTAAATATTTATAAAAAATTTGAAGAATATTATAAAGATAAAGAATATCATTTTGAACAAATATTAGTTTATTTTGTTTATAGATATTTTATGAAATCTGTTTTTGATTATGATGTTTTAGCAAAAATAAAAACAGCAATAATAAGCTGTATTATGATTAAGGAATTATCAGTAGTAAGATATTTAGAAAATAAAGAATTCACTGAAGAAGATATGGTAGATATAGCTCATACATATTCTAAGGATGTAGAGCATTTAGAAGAAAATATTGAAACATTAGCAGAAATATTTGAAACTAATGAAGTATTTAATATAGAAGAGTTCTTAATTCTTATAATGAATTAAGAAATATATTGTATAAAAAAAGGCATCTATTAAAAAAATTATAGAGTGTCTTTTTTATGAAATAGTCAACATTAAGTAATTGTGTTGACTATTTTTTTTCTTAAGAAAATATAGCCTAGATTACATATTTAAGGATATAATTTTATTATTACTATAATTTTAAATAATAGAAAAGAGGTGTACGTTTGAACAATATTATTATACAAGGTGCAAAAGAAGGTAACTTAAAAAATGTTTCATTAGAAATACCTAAAAATAAGCTTGTTGTTTTTACTGGGTTATCAGGCTGTGGAAAGTCAACTTTAGCTGTGGATACCATTTTTAATGAGTGCCAAAGACAATATTTAGAGGCAATGGGACTTCAAGGAATACAAAAGCCTGATATTGAAGCTATTAAAAATGCTGCTCCAGCTATAATCATTACTCAACAAGGTCAAAATAATAAAAATCCAAGATCTTCAGTTGGAACAGTGACTAATATATATACTGACTTAAGAATGATTTATGAAAAGTTATCTAAGAGAACATGTCCTAATTGTAATGAGGAAATATCAGCAGCTAATTGTAAGGAAGAATTAGAAAAAGATGATGCTGGATTTAAGGTTTATATGTATTGCAATAAGTGCAATCATAAGATGGAAAAGCTTACACGAAGCCATTTTTCTTATAATACTAGAGAAGGCGCTTGTAAAAAATGTGAAGGCTTAGGCAAAATTCTAAAAATAAATAAAGATAACTTAGTTAATGAGGATTTATCATTAGAAGATGGTGCAATAGATTATTGGGATAAAAGCTATAAGGATTATCAAATTTCTATATTACATAAAGCCTTTAAGCATTATGGCTTAGACATTAATGAGGGAGCCTTAGTTAAAGAGTTTACAGAAGGTCAAAAAGCAATACTTTTTTATGGTGTAGAAAGTGAAGAAGCTAAAGCTATTTTTCCAAATGTAAAATTGCCTAAAACTGTAACTGAAGGAAAGTTTGAAGGTGTATATGCAGTAATATGGAGAAGGCTTTCAGATAAGGGCGGAGACACTAATAATTTAGCTTCTTACTTTGAAGAAAGTGTTTGTAATGAATGTAATGGAGAACGATTAAGTAAGTTAAGTAGAGAAGCTGTCGTATTAAATAAAAGACTTCCACAATTAGTTTCTTTATCATTAGAAGAGTTATATGAATGGATATTAGAAGTAGAAAATGAATTAGAAAGTAAAAATAAAGCTTTAGTAGAATCCTATTTAATAGATTTAAAAACAAAGCTTAAGAGAATAATCAATGTAGGAATAGGATATTTAACATTAGATAGACAAACAGGAAGTTTATCAGGGGGAGAGGCACAAAGGATTAAATTATCTGCTGCATTAGATTCAAGTATTACAGGAATTATATATGTAATGGATGAGCCTACAATGGGACTTCATTCAAAGGATACCTTAGGAATAATAAATGAATTAAAAGCTTTAAGAGATAAAGGAAATACTGTAATTGTAATAGAACATGATATTGATGTAATGAAGGCTGCAGATTATATAGTAGATATTGGGCCAGGAGCTGGAAAGCATGGTGGAGAAATTATTGCTACAGGAACATTTGAGGAAATACTAAAAAATCCTTTATCAGTAACAGGCGAATATTTAAAAAGAGAAAAAACAGAAAGTAAAAAAGTACGTAAGGGAAATGGAAGCTTTATAGAAATAAAAAATGCTAATATACATAATTTGAAAAATGTAAATGCTAAATTTCCTATAGGATGTTTAACTAGCGTAACAGGTGTTTCTGGGTCAGGAAAATCAACATTAGTATTTGATGTATTAGGATGTGAAAGCCTAAAAAGCAAAGAAGAAAGCAATATTGTATTAGGTAAGGATGAATTTAAAAATATAATAACTATAGAGCAATCACCTTTAACTAGAATGAAAAGATCAAATGTAGGAACTTATTCAGGAGTTTATACTGAAATAAGAAAAATATTTGGGTCATTAGATGAATCAAAGGAAAAGGGATTAAACGTAAAGCATTTTTCATTTAATACAAAGGGTGGAAGATGTGAAAATTGTGAAGGTTTAGGTTACGTAGTAAGTAACATGCTTTTCTTTAAGGACATAGAGGTTATTTGTCCAATTTGTGGAGGAAATCAATTTAATGACCAAGTTTTATCTGTAAAATATAAGGGTAATTCAATTAAAGATATTCTTAAGATGTCTATTGAAGAAGCTATAGAAGTATTTAATGATGAGCCTAAGATATTAAAAACACTTAACTTATTAAATGAAGTAGGGGTAGGGTATTTAGAATTAGGTCAAACATTAACTACATTATCAGGTGGAGAAGGTCAAAGATTAAAGCTAGCAAAGGAATTGATAGAAAGTAAGGGTAAAAAGAATTTATATTTAATAGATGAGCCAACAACAGGATTACATCCAATAGATATAGAAAACTTCCTAAAGCTTTTAGATAGGATGGTAGACTCAGGAAATACTGTAATTGTTGTAGAGCATAATGGACAAATAATAAATGCATCAGATTGGGTTATAGACCTTGGACCAGAAGGTGGAATTAATGGAGGAGAAGTAATAGCAGTTGGAACTCCAGCAGAAATAAAATGCAATAATGCTTCGGCTACAGGCAAGTTTTTATAAAAGTAATATATTTATAGAGTATTGTAAAAATGTATAATATAATTATAAATAAAGAATGGTAAGAAAATTTATAAGGAGTAGTAGTTATGAGTAAGGTTATGCTTAAAGAATGTACTCTAGCAAATGAAAGTCTTAAAGATGTAATTTCAATAGCAGTATTTGGAAGTTATCATGAAGATGTATTTCATAAAGATAGAAGTGATATAGATATAATGATTCTCACACAAAGAGAGTTAGAAATTGATGAAGAATTTGATATTGAAGATTATCTTCAAGGTATATTGCCACAATATTTTAATCATAGTAATATTCATTATACTTTTATAAGTGAGTTTAATTACCCATTTAGTGAATTACTTTTAATATCGAAGGATAAAATAATCTTTGATGAAGAACTATACTTAGAGTACGTACTAGGATATTCAGCATTTAAAAGAGATAGAGAATCCTTAGAAATTATGAGGGAAGAGAATTTGAGGGATTTGGAGGCTTATAGAAATGGTTTATTATAAATATAAAAAAGAAAAATTAGAAGAAAAATTTTCAGAAAGTAAGGTTTTTTTGGTTAAGATAAAAGAATGCATAAAAAGAAATCCAAATTGTGATGATGATATAATTGACGAAGCTATGATTTCATATTTTAATTCTTTTTGTGAATTTATAATAGATATGTGTGAGACGTATTTAGTTTCTTCTGATAATTATATACCTAACAAATCTGGACCAGAAATAATAGCATTAGCTAGTGATTTTGGGTTTATATCTTCAAAGGATTCAAAAAAACTACAAGGAATAGTTAAATTAAGAAATAGATATACACATGATTATTATCAAAGGAAATTATCAAGAGATAGAATATTAAAAATGTGTAGATTTGAAATTACAATGTTAGAATTATTTTTAGAAATATCTGAGGAAAAGATAAGGTTAGGTTTAGTAGAAAAAGACAATATTAAGTAATGATAGAGGCTGAATAGGCCTCTTTTATATATTTAAGGTTTATGCAACTAGGGGGATGGTTTAAATTGTTATTTAAGAAACTAACAATTTAGGATATAATAAACAATAATAATTGTAGTTTAAATGGAGATGATAAATATGAACCATTATGAGATATTAGGTGTTACTGAGAGTGCATCTAAAGAAGAAATTAAAAAAGCCTACGAAGAAAGATTATATAAAATTGAAATAGAAGTTTTAGATGAAAGAAGATCAAAGTTATTTATGAGAGTTCTTAATGAAGCTTATGAAGCCTTAATAAATAAAGATTCTAATAACGAAGTTGAAAAAGCCGATAATATGTTTATTGATAATGAATTAGACAACAGCGAAGAAGAAATGTTTAAAACAGTAGTGATGAGTCAAGTAGAGATACAAAAAGAAATAGAAAAAGAAATAGAAAAGCAAATGGAATCAAAAGCTGTAAGTGTAAAAACTTATAGTGATAGCTCTGAAAAGAAGAAAAAACAAAAGAGTAATAAAAGTACAAGCTCTACAAAATCTACAAGCAAAAAGAAAGATAAACCTAAAGAAAAATCTAGGGATAAAGATATTGAAGAAAAAGATAATGACAAATTTAAAGAAGAAAAAAAAGATAATTCTAAAGTTAAAGTGATAAAAGAAGAAAAAAGTAATTCAAGTAATATGATATTAAGTATTTTACTTTTACCACTAAAAATAATAGTAGTTCCAATTATAATAATTTTATCAATTATAATTTTATTATGTAAAATTATAAGCTTAGTATCTTGGGTAGCATCAAAGGTTGTTATAGTAGGTGGAATAGGTTTAGGTGCTATACATGTATATCAAGTATATTTAGGACAAGCTGCTGATAAAAAGTTATTAGTACTTGCAGCTACAGCTGTTGTAGTTTCATTCTTTTTACCTTCTATTTTAAGCGTGATACCAAATATATTAGGAAATTTAAATAATGGGTTAAAGGATTTTGTATTTTAAGTATAAAACCTAAGATGACAAATTTGTAATGTTAATGTAATGAAGATGAATTTCTGAAAACTAAAAAACTATATATAATAAAGCCATAACGATAAGCGTTGGAGGGATAAATATGAAATTATTTAGCAACTTTACACTAAAGGTTATGGCTATTATTTTTATGGCCATGGATCATATATATACATATATAAATGGTGTACAAGGAATAGATATACCAATATGGTTTGGATACTTAGGAAAGCTAGCAGCACCTATATTTTTCTATTTAATAGTTCAAGGATTTTTCTACACTAAAAGTAGAAAGAATTATATTAAAAGAATATTTGCTATGGGAATACTTATGATAGGTGTTGATTATATTATTGGAATAAATAATAATGTTTTCTTATCATTAGGATGTGGATTAGCTCTTATGAGCTCAATAGAATATGCTAAGACAAAAGAAAAATGGTCAAAGGGATTTGTAATCTCAATACTATTATCTATAATATTTGCAATAGCAGCATTGTTTACAGAAGCATCAGTATATGGGTTAGGAATGATATTAATATTTTATTTCTTAAGAGAAAAGAAACTTGGAATGGTATGTGCATATATTGC
>NZ_JBOFYU010000285.1:0-14998 GCF_051654825.1 Clostridium sp. | reverse complement strand
CTGTATTTTCTAATCCATCTGCTTCATATAATCTAACTATTACTTCTTGCCCTTCTTCAGCTTTTTTAAGAGCAGAAAGTATTATATTTTTCTTATTAGTAGTTGCAAAAGACTTAGATTTTTCTAACTCTCCATTATGGCTCTTTGTTTGAATTGAATCCATTTTATAGTTAAAATTATATGCTTCCCTAACTGTATTAGCTTCTGCAAAGGTTCCACTATGAGGATAAATTGAATAATTTATTTCATGATATCTTTCTCTATCACTTTCACCAGCTCTACTCATAGTTGATCTTAAAAGTGTAAGTCTTATTCTATTGTCTAATGTATCCCATCCATATTTTGAATCATTTAAAATACTTACTCCATAGTCTCCTTCTGTCATATCTGCCCATTTATGACCTGATACTTCAAATTGAGCTCCTGTAGTTCTATTTTCCCAAGATGTATCTCTTTCTACAGTTCCATAAGCTACTTCATACGTTGCCTTTTCAGGATTTACACTTAGTGGGAAGGCTACCTTTAGAATTTTTTGTTCCTCATTCCAATTAACTCCTGTTTTTATATCTATTCTATCTTCATCAGAATATAAAGTTATATCACTAAAGTATTCTGAGCTTCCCCATTCTCTAGTAACCCTAAATGTAGATTTTGTTTCTGAACTATTAATAAGTTCTATATCTTTTAACCCATTAACTACTTCAGCCTCTCTATTCATATCATCCATATCTACATCCCAAGCTTCCCAATAAACAGGTGTATCCTCTAATATATTAAATTCATTTGCTTCTTTTCCATCTTCTAATACTTCTTTATTTCCATTTTTCTTATCAATAATACTATTTATATTTCCTGTTTCAGGATTTAACTTAACCTTAAAGTATTTGTTTTCTAATGTGTAATTTTCCTCATCAGCTTTAACTCCATCATTTACTATATATTCATTTTCTCTTTCTATAGCTGTATATGTTGAATATCCAAGAGATGGTACCTTTGCTTTAAATAACACTTTAGCTATCTTACCATCAACACTTACTAATTCACTCTCTACTGGATTTCCATTACTATCAAGGATTTCTACATTGCTCACTTCTTTATCAAAGACTATTTCTTGCTCTACAAATTCATCTCTATCCCAGGATAATGAGTTAAATAATACTATTGGAATTCCACCTTCCACTGTATTTGTATTTACTCTTGCTGCTAATGCCGCTAATGCATCTTCTTTTACTGCATTTAATAAGTTTAATGCTATTTCAGAATCATTATATGCATCTAAGTAAACACTATTAATAGATGAACCTGGTAAAATATCATGGAATTGATTTAAAGTAATTATCTTCCATGCTTGTTCAATTTTTTCTATTGGATAATCTACTGCATCTAACAAGTATGATAGTGTTGCAAACTTTTCGGCTACTTCTGCTTGTATTTCAGACATTCTATTATATTTCTTTATAGCACCTCCTGTTGTATATGTTCCTCTATGCTTTTCAAAATATAATTCATTATCTATAGTTGCAATTTCTGATGTTCCTGTATTTTGAATATCTGCTTCTAAAGCTTTAAATGCATCTTCCGCCATACTCATTTCTATATTCATTGCAGCTTCATTATTATCTACTTGTTTAATATAATTAATATCGTTTTCATTTGGGCCACCACCATGATCCCCTGCTCCGTAAAGAGCGATACTAGTACTTAATCCTTTTTTAGCTTGCTGATCCATAATAGCATCATAACTACTAGGATTTCCAAGTGCTGAACCATTCCACACATAATCGCTTGTTGGTTTATATGCTAAAACTTCACTGCCATCTGGAGATTTCCAATTAAATACTTCATGAGGCCACTTATTAGTTTCATTCCAATTTAACTTAGTGGTTATAAAGTAATCCATTCCTGAACCCTTTAGTATTTGTGGAAAATTATAAGTAAAGCCAAAAGTATCAGGAACCCAACCTACTGTTGCTGTTTTATCAAATTTTTCTTTAAAGTACTTTTGTCCATATAAGGATTGTCTAACTAATGATTCCCCACTAGGTAAGTTTAGGTCTGACTCAACCATTTGCCCACCTGTTATATCCCATTTTCCATCTGCCACTTGGTTTTTAATTTTTTCAAATAACTCAGGATAATATTCTTCTGTATATGCATATAACTGTGCTTGAGATTGAGAGTATCTATAATCATCAAATTTCTCTAGGTTCTTTATAGCTCTACCAAAAGTAGCTTCACATTCTCTTATAGTTTCTTCTATTCTCCATTCCCATGCTACATCTATATGACCATTACCTAACATATGAGCAGTTTTAGACTTATCGTATGCATAAGCTACAATTGGATTTGACATTGATATAGACATAGTTGCTAACATTACTACTACTGTTAACTTTTTAGATAAAAATTTCATACAATACTTACCTTCCTTTTTTTACTTCACATTAAGTATAATAGACATATTTTTTTATACATAGGCAATAAATTTCCTATGTCTTAGGAATTATAATAATTTATACCTGAGGTATTACTGGTTATATTTTATTGAATATCATAATCTTTTCTAAGGTATAATAATATTAAATAGATATTTTTAAGATTATAAATCTTTTTATTATTATTTAATAATAATTATTTATTAATAATCATTTTAGAGTTATTATTATATTGTAAATAAATTAAATAAGGAGGAGTTTTATGCATAATAATTATAAATTAGATATTACTGATATTCTTAATAAATACAGTGGTGCTAATTCAACAAATGATTCTGCTATAGCCTGGAAGGGTTTTAGAGATTTAGTTCTTGTGGATAAGGTTCAAGAATGTGAAGATATTATATCTTTTTATTTCAAATCAAAGGATGGTAAGAAATTAGTTAAGCATTTAGCTGGTCAATTTTTACCTTTTAAAATTAAAACAGACAATGCTGAATATAAGGATGCTCTTAGAACCTACAGTTTATCTATAGTTCCTAATGAACATATTTATAGAATAAGCGTTAAAAGAGTTCCTGGTGGATTAATAAGTAATTATCTTCATGATAATTTAAATATTGGTGATGAAATTGAAGCATTAATTCCAACAGGATTATTTACTTTAAATAAGAGTAATACCGAAAAGCCTCTTGTACTAATAGCTGGTGGCATAGGTATCACACCTTTACTATCTATGCTTTATGATAGCTCTGATAAATTTAGAGAAGTCTATTTTATTCAAGCTACACAAAATTCAAATCTTCATCCTTTTAAGTCTGATATTGAAAGTATTTCTGAAAAAGAAAATGTAAAAAAAATAGTATTTTATGATAGACCCTTAGAAGAGGACACTATTAATAATAAATATGATTTTACAGGATATATTACACAAGATTGGATTAAGGAAAACTTGCCTTTAAACTCTGAATTCTATTTCTGTGGTCCACCTCCATTCATGAAAGGAATAAATAAATCACTAAAATCTTTAGGTGTTTCATCTGAAAATATTCATTTTGAATTCTTTGGTGATCCTCAAACATTAGATTAAATAAAAAAGCCCTCTCCATAGAGAGGGCCTGTATATATAATGGTTGGGGTAACTAATTAATTATTTTTTCTTTCTTCTAAACATTGAAGCTCCTGCTGCAGTTATTAGTCCTCCTATTACTGCTATGGCACTTCCACCAACTACTGCTCCTGTATTAGGAAGCTTTCCTGGTTTATTATCAGGTTTATTTGGATTAGTTGGTTTTGTTTCTCTTTTTTCTACAGTTACTTTAAGTTCTTTTTCTGTTACTAATCCATTGCTATCTGCAACTTTAAATATAACAGTATATTCACCATCTTTAGTTACTACAGAATTTTTATCCATGTCTATATCGTGACTCTTAAGTTCAACTTTATCAGTTAAGTCACCATCTTCTTTATCTAAAGCAGAAACTTTATGAGCTTCCTTTGACCATTTATCTCCTACAAATAATTTGATGTCTTCACCATTTATTACTGGAGCTTCATTTTTTTCTTCTGGAGTTACATCCTTTTCTCCAAGCTTAACTGTTAATTCAAAGCTTGCACCTCTAGCTTCCTTTGTATTTACATCAAAAGCTATTTTTCCATCATTTAAATTAACATTAGATATATTATCATCTACTTCTACTATTTCAAGAGCTGATTTATCTATTGATATAGATAGGCTTTCTCCTTCAAAAGTAGGATCTGAAACTGCTATTGTTAATGTTCCATCTTCATTTTCCTTAGTCATAACTGAAGATTTTCCTGAAGATGTTATTGAACCTGATGTATTTTCACCATCAACCCAGAAGTTTGCACCTTCTATTTTTAAATCTAAGTGCTTAACACCATGAGCTATATCATCATTTTTAATTATTTCTATTCTTGAATTTTCTGAGTAAGCTTTTACTTCTTCAGATGATTTATTTGGCAATAAAACATAGCTGTATTTTTCATTTTCAATCACACTACCATGATCCATATACATAGTTAAATAATTGTTAGTAACTATTTTATCAGCTTCTGGCTTACCTTCATTAATGTTATACCAATTTCCTTCTCTATCATCTCTTAAGATATTTATATCTGCGCCTTCTGGGAAGTAGTATCCTATATCTGAACCTTCAACGCTTCCTTCTAAGTGAGCCCACTTTGCTCCTGCAACCTTATCTGAATCACCTAAAGCTTGTACCTTTTCTACTCCATCTACTGTAAATATATTTGAACCATCTTTTCTGATTTTTCTATTTTCTACAATAGTCTCTACCTTATGATCTTCAGGATTAGTTATATCTGAACCTAATGCAACTATTTCATCATCAAACATAAACCATGATTTATTAGCTGTTAATGAATCATATTTGTTATCTATTTGCATTCCTGAAACACCGTAGTTTCCAAGCTTAGTTCCACCTGACCAGCTGCTGTTTCCTAGCTCATAGTAAACTTCATCTTGAAGAGGTGATGATGGTTCTATATCTGGAAGAATAACTTTCTTTTCTCTTTCTCTTGTATCTACAGTTGTTCCTGGCATTCTATATGGATCTATTGTTGACCAGAAATCATCTGAGAATTGAGTTAAATCCTCATTATGAAGATAAGTCATTCCATCTCCTTGGAACCAAGGTGTTAAGTTTTCCTTATTCATAAATTCATATTTACTAATTCTTGTTGAACTTCTTGCAATACCTAACCCATAGTCTGCTCTTTCGTGGATAGTCTTATCCATCATATTTAATGCATGATGCTCAGCACCTTGCTTAGCTGGAACTATAGCATCATCAGCCATTATGTCATAGAATTCAGAAATTACATTAATTGAACCAAATCTTGTCCCAAAATCTAATACGCTTGAAGCTTCTTTAGCCCATTGTTTAACTAAAGCATTAATTTTATTAGCCATTGCTTCATCTGAAATCATACCGATTTTTATCATTCCACCTATAATTCCTGATGCTTGCATATATCCATTACTGTTATGTCTTGATATTGATCTTCCTCTTACCATATCCATAACATAACCTTTGTATATTATAGGGTCAAAGCTTTCAAATATCCATTTATAAATAGTTTCTTTATCCTCAGCTGGCATTGCCCATGGTGTTCCTTCTGTTAAGAATAATATATTTGATACTTTTTCTATTAGAACGTTTCCATATGAACCAGTGTAAGCTACTATTCCATGTTGCACATATGAACCATCTGGATAGAATCCATCTCCTTTAGTTACATATTGAAGAACATCTCTTATATCCTCTGCTCCCTCTTTTATATACTCAGCATTTTTTAAGTTTACACCTTGTAATAGTTTATTCATACATACATCAGCTAGATTTGCCCCAGTGTGATTTTTATTAGTATCTGGTTCAATACTTGGAATAAACTTTTGTATTCCTGCCATGTAGTTTTCTATTTGTTCTTGGTTTAATGCATCATACATTAATATAACTGCATTATTTAATTGAGCTGGAATTCCGATCATCCAATCCCACCAGTTACCATATTGTTCGCTTTCACCGTTGTAAGCATTTTCATTTAACCAATCTAATGCATAAACTATATTGTTTTTTAACTCTTCATTTTGATAGTATTTTTCGTTAGGTAAGTTATAAGCCATTGCCATAGAAACTACATATTTATACATTGATGTTATACTTGCTGAATTTTCTTTATAGTTCTTTAAATCATCAAATAACCAATCATTTGCAGGATCTAAGTTTAATTTTCCTAAGTATGTATTTGTTTGATTAACATATCCTTTTATCTTCTTTGAAATAGATTCATTATTAACATCTAAATCTACTCCCCCAACTAAGTCTTCCTTCCACTTAAGTCTTATGGATTCTATTATTTCCGCTTCATTTTCTGCTGTTAATGTTATTGAAGATTCTGTATTTTCTCCACTTACTGTATAAGCACTAGCAACTGTTCCAAATGTACTAGTTATTACTACAGTACCAGCTATTGCAGATGCAATTAATTTCTTAGTTGATTCTTTTCTCTTTATCATATACCTGTACCCCCATAAATCAAGTAAACTAGAAAACCGATTTACTAGTTTCTGTGTTTTTATTATACGTTTACAAACAATCTAATGTCAATGAATATTTTCCCTTTAATTTTACATTAATGGTAGTAAACACCTTTGTAAACCAACTTATTAAGCCATTTGTTTTTTTAAAATTTTTGTATACTTTTTTTATTTTGATATATTTTCAACCAGTCTTTATAATATTAATATTACTAATTAAAAATGAAAAAACAAGAGTTTTATACAACATATTTTGTCTAAAAAAATAAAAGAACTTCAGCAAATTTCAAATTGTTGAAGTTCTTTTAACTATATTTTAATATCTATTATTTATGTGTTCTTATATTTAATGATACAGGCTTTGATACCCCACCATTTGAATATTTACTTACTACCTTAACTCCATAAATAGTATTTGATTTTAATTCTGTTAAATTAAATGTTGTATCGCTTGTCTCTCCTATGATCTTTCCATCTTTATAAATAACATATCCAACTAATGAATCTTTTGCTTTAGGTTCATTCCATTTTAAGACTGCTGAGTTAGATGTTAATTCTTCATATTTTAAATTACTTGGTTTTTCTATCACTATTTCAACAGGAGGAACTAAGTTAGCATCTGTTGAATAAGTAATTTCAATTAATTGGAAATCTTCTTTTAAAGATTCGTGTGAAACCTTAACTTCCGTTACATTTGCAAAAGTACTAACATCAAATAAATTAATTGATTTATCTAATTTACCTACTTCTTTCCAATTCCCATTAGTTAATACTTCTACTTTAGCATTTGAAATTGTATTTGCGTTTTGAATAATAGTTAAAGCTGATACTTGTTCTCTATCTGTTAACTTATATTTTAAGTATCCAGGTTTATCTGTTGCATGCATAGTAAATTGTGTTTCTAGTTCTTTATCAATTAAATTTGATACTTGATTAGCATTAGTAATTTCTTCAGTAGTTGAAATCTCAAATATCTTACTTCCAAGAATTGCTTCTCCATTATTTACTGAGATTTCATTTACTATAAATTCTTTTTCTTCTTCATATGCTAAGCGAATATATCTATAGTCTTTATTTCCTTCAACGTCGATATCAATCCAGAAATATGGTACTTCACGTCCATTAAATCCATCTTCTGTTAATTCATTACCTTGAACATTAAAGTTCTTTACATCTACCCACTCTCTACCATCAGCAGAAACTTGTACTTTACCTTGTCCTAGTACTGCTTGCGGATTTTCTGTTGCCACATCTTCTGCAACCTTTACTTGAATATGGTTTAGCCCTATTTTTTGTCCCATATCTATAGTTAATTCTTTAGTTTTATAATGTCCTTTTGTAGCCTCTTCACCATCAAATACATTATTTAATGAATTATTGTAAGCAACACCATCTATAAAATAATTATATTTACACATATCTGGTCCAAATGCACCATATAACTCAAATCCAGTTCCATTAAATTCATATTCAATAGATCCTGTTGTATCAACTAAATACATTTCATCATTATTTAACCAACCAGTCTTTGGTGACCACATACGCCATGATTGATTGCTATTTCCTGTTCCTAAAGTAAGCCCTGGAGTATTAGTTGTTAAATTAACTTCTGAAACTTCCTCTCCATTTTTAATAACAAACTTGTCTACTGATGCTTTATATTGATTATTATTAACTCCACTTGCTTCAGTTAAAATAGTAATTTTGTGATTTCCTTCTTTTAATCCATCTACTGTAAATATTTTCTGTGAAGGATTATCTTTTTTAGGTCCATTAGCATCTCCAAAGCCATAGTCAGCTCCTACTGAAACCTTTGGTTCCTCTATAGCTGTTACATAAATATTTAAATTCGTATTTAATGTAATTTCTAAATCAGAATTATTTGTTAATTTGATGTAACGAGTAACTATTTCTTCACCATTTTCTAATTCATTCCACACTTTAAAGTTTTCTGAATGTTCTATAGCAATTCCTTCTGGTAATTCAATATTAGTTAAAGTCACTAATTCTAACTTTGGTAATTGGACAGCTACATAATTATCTTTTCCTAATGTAGTTCCTTTTAATTCTAATTCTATATTTGATTTACTATCAGTTAAATTAGCTCCTGTTATATTTTCTATATTACTTACTAATTTAACACCATCATTAACTACTACTGACATTTCACGAATGTGTAGCCAAAAATCAGGTTTATTGTTATATCCTTGCTTAGTTAAACGTAAACGAACAAAACGTGCTGGTGTATTTGTATTAACATTAATGTTATGAGGAGCTGATTCCTCTGAATAATCCTTAATAGTTGTCCAAACTTCACCATCTTTTGATGCTTCAAGAACAGCATAATGGAATATATCATTATCTGAATCACTTGCCCCTTGTGTTATTGATACATTTACTAAATCCTTAACTTCTCCTAAGTCTAAACCAAAGTAATCTCCAACTTGTTGAATTCCACCATACTCTAACTTTGTGTATGTTGACATATCTCCATCATAGTACTTATTAAATTCACTTTCTGGAGTATTAGACCATTGTGCAAAATTATAATAAACCTTAGCATCAACACCTTCTAGTCCAAGAATTTTGTTTAACTCTTTTCCTAATTTTCCATTTAAATAATTTGCTAATGGACGTAATCTCTTAGTTGCAGGTTTAACCTCAAGATTAGTATATCCACCTGGTTTATATCCTGGTTTAGTTACAGAGTTAGATTCTTTAATTTTAGTTGCAATATTAGAATATTCATTCCAAGCTGTATCATAATCCTTTTGGTTTATTGCAATTATTGAATTTAAACCAGCTATAGAAGCTTCTAATGTAGCTACTAATGATTGTCTATATGGAGCAAATTCCTTTTTTAATCCTGGATTTTCAGCCTTTTCCATTAATGAATTTGCAGCATTTAATATTTCTTCTAACTTTAATTTTAAATCTTTAGCTTCTATAGTTGCATCTTCATTAGCTTCTAGCTTAGCTTTTAAAGCATCAATTGGTTCTTTTAAATCTTCTGATTCTTCCCAAGCTAGTCCTGTTTGATGATAAACTCCATCTCTTGGATATGACATATGTCTAGCTAAAATTCTTAACTCTTCTTCTACAGATGAATCTGTATTTTTAAATGAAGCATCCCATGATGCATCTACATTAAAATCATCAACATTCCAAGAATAATCAGCTACTTGGAATAAACCTATTTTTGACAATTCAGCTTCACACATTGGATTAGAAACTAATCCATTTAATTTATCAGTCTTTTTAAGCATTTCTGCTTTTCCTATAAATAAAGTTGAATCAGTATAATCATTTACAGGCCAATTTAACCACATATATGGATAACGACCTGATACGTCATAAAATCTTTGATTTAGATTATCATCAACATTACCAATTATGGCTGGACCTGTATGCATAATTTCAACGTCATCTTTAACAGCTTGAACCTGCTCTTCCTTTCCGCCAATAGTAATCTTTGTTCCATCTCTAAATTGATTATAATATGATGCACTTGGACCACCGCTATAAGCTTGTGGACAGAAAATTAGTGGATACGTACCTTCTTTTGAATCTAACCACTCAGTTAAAGTATTTATAGCTTTAACTTGAAGCGCTGTTTCAGAAGCTGCATCATCTGCAAGTAACGCAAACTGTCTTACCCCTAAATCATATAATATCTCAAATTTATCTATTATATATTGCATTTCTTGCTGATAATTTTCTTTATTAATACCATTACTCATAAATGGATGAATAGCATAAATAAAACGATTCTTAGTTCTAACACCAGCCTCTATAAGTTCTGCCATTTTATCTAATTCTGATTGTGGATATGGCTCTCTCCATTTGCTATTATGATATGGATCATCCTTTGGTGCATAAATAAACGTATTTAGTTTTGTTTTACTACCAAATTCCATTAAAGAAATTATTTCAGAATTTGACCAAGGAATTCCATAATAACCTTCAATATATCCACGATATTGAATATCTGCATAATCTTCTACAACTGTTTTTAATATTGTATTATCTGATGATTGTTCTATCATCAATTGTAATGTAGTTATTGCACAATATAATGCATCACTATCATTACCTATTAATTTAATACCATCTTCTGTAATCTCTATAACGTTTGCGTCATAATTATTAAATAAATCTTCTTTTTTAGGTGTATATCCAACTTCTTCTGTAGATAAACTAGCTACTATATTGAATTCACCTTCTTTAACTTCTTTAGACTCAACTACCTTTGAATCTAATAGCCCTAAAGTGTTTTGTAAATGTGCTTTTGTTGATTCATCTACTATGCCATTATAAATGACGTTAACTTCATTAGGAATTGTTACATGGTCTCCTGTATATTCGATGTCTTGTGGAATTGGATAAATTTCATAAGAATCAATATACTCTTTTTCACTTTCAGCATAGATAACATTTGAATTTGAAATAAGTCCAATACTAAATGTAATCGCTAAACATAAACTTAATTTTTTAAAAAGTTTTCTCCTCATTTCTCTCTCCTTTTTTATATTTAGAATATTATTTGAAATATAATACAATTTACATATCTATCATGTTAAATTCTCTATTTTTATATAAAATCTAAAACAATTTATATAAGCATTTTCATAAAAAAATTAAAAAAAGCTGAAAAGGGCATAAAAAACCTTTTCAGCTTATGCTCAAATAGATTGATAACACGCTAAATTTATCGATATATTTTTTTAACAATTATGATATCGTTTGTATATATTTTCAATATTTGAATATTAACATACATTTATGTTAATTTCAACCATTAAATTTATATAAAAAAATAGTTTGATTTGTTTCTAAATCAAACTACTTTATAAAAATTAATGAATAGTTGTCCAATCACCGTTAGAAACATACTCTCTATGTTTTATAAATTCATCATCTACTCGATTATATTTATAAACATAACATTTTTCTGTTTCTGAAGAATCTTCTAATTCAACATCTAAAATTATTCTATTATATTCATTTTCTCTATTTGAAGGACCATAATATCCTTCCATTGTATCTAATGCTTTTATTACATCTTCATATGGCGATATCTCCATTACTTCACCATAAACATAATCTTCTCCATCTAATAAAGCTGGATATCCTTTGTTTGGCATATGAAATAATGATCCTTTAAGCTTTGCCTTCTTTGATGAAAGAACTTTTCCTTTTAAATATTTATCATAATTAAAAAAACCAGTTCTTAAGCTTCCATAAACAAATATATTAATTTTTTCATTTGGTGCTAACATTAACAGATAGTTCCTCCGACAGCTTTTACATCTTCTTTATTTTCTACTGCTGCTTTTATACAAAGAGCTAAACCTCTTGATATATCTGCAATAGACATTGAAGGCATATTTGGCTTGCTAACTACTTGTTCTGGAATATATGGCACGTGAATAAAGCCACCTTTTATATTAGGATATTTTTTATCTATCATATACATTATTCCATACATAACATGATTACAAACAAATGTTCCAGCAGTATTTGATACAGAACCTGGAATCCCATTTTCATTCATTTCCTTAACCATAGCTTTTATAGGTAAGTTAGTGAAGTATGCATTTTCACCATCTTCATTTATAATAATATCTAAAGGTTGATTTCCCTCATTATCTTCTATTCTTGCATCATCCATATTAATAGCGACTCTTTCTGGAGTAATTCCAAATCTTCCACCTGCTTGTCCAACAGATATAACTATATTAGGATTATGCTCTTTTATTGCAGCTTCAATTTTTTCTACTGATTTATTAAATACAGTAGGAATTTCTAATTTAATAACAGATGCTCCTGCAATTTCATTAGGTAATAGTTTTACAGCTTCTAATGCTGGGTTTATTTTTTCTCCACCAAAGGGATCAAATCCAGTAATAAGTACTTTCATTGTACCATCTCCTTTTCTTATGTTATATTTAAGTTTCTATATAAAATTTACACTATTTTTATCTTAATTTCTAGTAACAAAATATAGATATACTTATATCTTACAGGAATAAACTATAAATTCCATATAAAAACCTACAGATATGAAACATTTTTTTAATAAAACTGCTCATATCTGTAATATCATTTTAATAATATATAATTTTAAAATAAATTTCAATAAAAATTTTAATTTTAATATTAGAATGCTAAGAAGTACATTAATGCAATATGTATAACTAAAAGAGTTAAAGCTACAGGAGCCTGATGTTTAATTACTGCATTTTCATCTTTCATTTCTAATAATGCTGCTGGCATAATATTAAAGTTTGCTGCCATAGGAGTTAATAATGTTCCACAGTAACCTGCTGTTAATGCTAAAGTTGATGCTATGATTACATTACCACCTTGTGCAAATACAAACGGAACTCCAATACCTAAAGTAATAACTGAAAAGGCTGCAAATGCATTTCCCATAATAGCTGTAAATAAAGCCATTCCTACACAGTATGCTATTACTCCAAATAATATATTCCCTTCTGGAATAACGCCTGAAATAGCTTTTGATATTATTTCACCAACACCTGCTGCTGCAAATAATGATCCTAAAGCAGCTAGTAATTGAGGTAATATTGCTGTTGCCCCTACTGCTTGTAACATTCTATTTGAATCTTCAACAAATTCTTTTGGTTTAGCCTTAGTAATTATAAATGTAATTGCTACTGCTACTATAGCTGCTATTCCTATAGCTGCTGTTCCAGCTAAAGAAGTAAATTGAGCTATTGATAATGCAACTACTGCAATTACAACAGATGGTATAAATATTTTATTTCTCAACTTCTTTGATTCTTTATCAGAAAAACTAAGATCTAAAGCTTTAATTGAACCTATATTAACTTGTTTTGTAGCTGTTAAAACTGCAATACAAATTAATAATATACCTGTTACAACAGATGGAATATAGCTTCCAAACATAAAGATTACTGCAAGTATAGCCCAAAATAAGCTTGTACCTAATCTAGTTTTATGATTTTTATCTTTAAATGATATAGCTGATGTTGTTGCCATTAAAGCACCAACCATTATATAAAATAATTCTAATAAAATTTTAGAAATTTGTGCTGAATCCATAAATTATTCCTCCTTACTTCTTTGATTTCTCATATTCTTTAGATATTTGCTTATCAAGTAAGTAGTTTTGTCCTGCTACTAGTATAAATGTTATTACTGCTACTGGAATTGACCACATAGCAATTTCCATTGTGTTTACATTGTATCCTAATTGTTCAAGTGTACCTGCTATTAATAACACCCCTGAATTAGCCATAAATACATTTTGTGCAAAGAAATTACCGAAGTTATCCATAGCTGCCGCTGCTGCCTTTATTTTTTCTTCAGTTTTCTCATCTAATTCTCCATATTTGCTAATTGCTGCACCTTGTGCCATTGGGTTTATAAGTGGTCTTATAAATTGAGCATGTCCACTTACTCTAATTGAGGCTGCTGCTGCTGCTTCTCTTATAAATAAGTAGAATGTTAATAACTTTCCTGTTGACATATTTTTAGCTTTTCCTAATAAGGCTATAGCACTTTCTCTTAAACCATATCTTTCGCATAATCCTATTATTGGTAATGTTAATAAGAATATTGACATATGTCTTTGATTAACGAAAGTTTCTCCTAAAACTCTTAATATTTCTGTAATGTCTATATTAGCCATTACGCCTGTTGTTATCCCAGCTGTGATTACTACTGCTATTGTATCTAGCTTTAAAGCAAATCCAACTATAACTATTAAAATACCGATTATAGCCATTGTATCTCGTCCTTTCATACTTATCTTTTGATTGATAAAGTAATTATACTTGTATTTTTAAAATTCGTCTAGTTATTTTTATGCATATTTATTAATATAATAATAATTCCAATCAATAATTGACGCTTTTTTTGTATAATTATCCTTTTAAAATTATCATTCTTAAAATTTTTACCTTTTTTTGTCGTATAATTATATTTTATGTTTACTAACAATCCATAGAACCTTTTTTAAATTTTTATGAATTAAATATACTAAAATTTCACCTTATTAAATCTAAAAACAAACTATTAATAAAAAAAATCACTTTCTAAAAATATATTTAGAAAGTGATTTTTTACTAATATTTATATATCTCAATTTAAGATACTCTATTTTTATGATAATTATAAATATAAAACGGAATTCCTATTAACATAAGTATGAATCCCCACATTACTGTTTCTGCTCCTGAACCATAAATAGTCCAAATTGTATACACAAATGCTAATAAAGGTAAGATTGATTTCTTAATAAATATTCCTAAAGTAACTTCCTTTTCACCTTTAAACATTAACATTATTTCAGCAGCTGCTGTTAATAAGTAAACTGGTAAGAATGATAACGTTGCAAGTATTGTTATAAATGTAAATGCTGATACCATTCCTTTTTGATAATTCATAACAAGAAGTATATTTACAAGTATTGAACCTGCCACTAATGAAT
>NZ_JBOFYU010000284.1:0-20482 GCF_051654825.1 Clostridium sp. | reverse complement strand
TCTTCTAAAACTTCTTTTGATTTACCACTTTTTATAACTTTTCCCTCTTTAATCATTACTACTTCTTCGCTAAACATTTGAACTAAATTCAAATCATGTAAAACTCCTATAACTGTTTTATTATTTTCCTTAGTCCATTTATTTATATGGTGAAGTATTTCTATTTGACACTTTAAGTCTAAATGATTAGTTGGTTCATCTAAAAGAATTATATCTGGATCTTGTGCAAAGGCTCTTGCTAAATAAACTCTTTGCAATTGTCCTCCTGATAATTCACTTATTAATCTATCTTTATATTCTAATAATCCCACATTTTCTATGCAACTTAGTACCATTTCCTTATCTTCATTTGAAAGAGAAGAAAATACTCCTTCCATATGGGCATACCTTCCTAAAGCTACTGTTTCAAAAACTGTATATGGAAAATATATATCAGAGCTTTGAGTCATAAATGCTATTTTTTTAGCTAGTTCTTTTCTTTTAATTTTTTTAACTTCTTTTCCTTCAAGCTTTATTTCACCTTTATAATCTAATAAATTTGCTAAAGCCTTTAGTAATGTTGTTTTTCCACAACCATTAGGACCAACTATAGATATATTTTGTCCTCTTTTAATTTGGAGAGACACTCCCTTAACAATATCTACTCCATCATATCCACAATATAAATTATCTATTTTTAACATATTATCACCTGCTTCTTTTACTGAAGTATAAGTAACCAAAGAATGGTGCTCCTATCATTGCTGTAATAGCTCCAACCGGCAATTCTGATGGTGATATTAATGTTCTAGAAATTAAATCTGTAATTACCATTAAACATCCACCAAATACTATACACATTGGTATAACTAATTTATGATTTGACCCTACTACTTTTCTTACTACATGAGGAGTTATTAAATCTATAAAGCCTATAACGCCACTTAATGCAACTGCACTTCCCGTTAATATAGCTATTGATATAAATAATCTTGTTTTAACCTTTTTAGTTTCTACTCCAACTGATTTTGCTTGTTCCTCCCCAAAGCTTAATACATCCATTTCTCTACAATATCTTAAAACAATAAATATACCTATAATGAAAAATGGTAATCCTGCCTTAACATAAGACCATCCCTTCATAGAAAATGATCCCATTTGCCACATAGTAATAGCTGTAATATCTTGTGTGCTTAATGCTGTTATTGTAGTTAACATAGCACTAGTAAATAATGAAAATACCATTCCTGTTAATATCATTGTATTATTTGATAATGACCTGTCTACTCTATTTGCAAATAATATTACTGAAAATACAGTTATTAAACTACAGGTAAACCCTATAATAGGAAGAGCTAGATTTCCTATAAAAGGAATAGATATACCTAATATTATATATATTCCAACACCTAATGATGCTCCTGATGACACCCCTAATGTATATGGAGATGCTAATTGATTTTTTAATATAGATTGTATTACTGCTCCACTTACAGCTAAGGCAGCTCCTACTAAAAATGCTAATAAAACTCTAGGTAATCTTATTACCCATATAATTGCAACGTCCTTACTTTCAATTCCTTCTAGTAATGGAGTATTAAATATCTTATGCCCTATGATAGATATAATATCCAATACATTAATATTAGAACTTCCAATTGCAGTTCCAATACATATAATTAATACTACTAGCGGAATTGCTAGTAGTATTAAAATCTTTTTTTTCTTATTCTGCATACTTATCTGGGTATATAGCCTTTGCTATTTGCTTTAATGCTATTATTACATTTTGACTTCCACGAGATGATGGGTTTTTGTCAACTAAGTAAATATCACCATTTTTAACAGCATTAATTGTATCAAATCCTGGACGTTTTGCTATTACTTCTGTAGCATTTTCTATATAATCTTCATTTGTTATTATTACATCTGGATTTCCTGATATAACAGCTTCTTCACTTGGTGAAATCCATCCTTCTTCATTAGCAAAAATGTTTTCTGCTCCAACTGTTGTAATAAGTTCGTTTAAGAAAGTTGAATTACCAAAGCTATATAACTTTGAAGATGACCCTATTTCAAAATATACTTTCTTTTTATCTGTTATTGTATCTCCAATTTCTTTTATCTTTGCAACTTCTGATTTCATTCCATCAATCATTTCTTTACCTTCTGATTGCTTTCCTACAACTTCAGCGATAAATTCGATATCTCCATATATCCCTTCTATACTATCACTACTTGGAATATACACTACTGGAATTCCTGCTTCTTTTAAAACTGCAAAAGGATCTTCGCTTCCCTCTTTATTGTGACCTGAAGCTATAATTATGTCTGGTTCTAAAGCTATTATAGTTTCTGCATCTGGATTTCTAAAATCTATCTTTGTTATCTCTTCACTAACTCCTTCAACATCTGCTGAATATTTATCTACACATACTAGCTTATCTGCTAAACCTAATCCAACTAATACTTCTGTATTTGATGGTGCTGTAGAAATTATTCTTTCTAATTTTTTAGGAGCTGTAAACTCATTTCCTTCTCTGTCCTTCATCGTAATTGTTTTGCTTCCACAACCTACAAATAATGCAAATGACATTAATGCAGTAAGTAAAATCGCTAATATTTTTTTTGAATTTTTCATTTTCTTCCTCCAACTTATTAATTATTTGAGGCAAATTTGATACGCATAATTTAAGGCAATAAAAAAAGCACACCTAAAGGTATGCATTAATACATTTTAAATCTTATCTTTAATAACAGATAAAACCGCCACGTATCCTATTACCCCACCCTCAGGAGATAATAGCACTAACATACTAGGCAGGTATCCCGGCTTAGTTTCAACCTCCATCTCACCTTCCCACATCAAAAGATGCAGTGGTTATAATAAGATTTCGTCAACTTCACGGTTACTGGGGTAGCTGAAGAATATCACTTCATTCCCTTTTAAGTAAAAACACCTATTATGAGTCAATTCTTTAATGATTATAGTATTCAATTATTTCTTTGTCAATTATTAACTTGAAAAAATTTCTTTGTATTACTATCTCATATCTATATTTTATTTAATTTTTTTTATTTTATTACACTAATTTAAAATGTTTTTTAATGCATTAATTAAACTTAAATTTTCACTTCTAGTTCTTACTGCAACTCTATAATAACCCTTTTCTAAGCCCTTATAATTATTACAACTTCTAATTAATAATCCATATTTTAAAAGTTCTTCCTTTAAGTCTATATCCTTAATTACTTTGAAAAATATAAAATTAACTTCTCCCTTATATACCTTTAAATTATTAAAACTACTTAAGTTTAAATATAAAAATTCACTTTCTATCTTTATATTTTCAATAGATTTACTTATGTATTCCTTTTGCTTTAATGCTTCTATTGCTCCATATACAGCAACTGTATTTATTGACCAAGGAACTGAAATCTTATTTATCTTATTTATATAATCCTTATTTTTTAAAATTCCATAACCTACTCTTATTCCTGGGAAAGCAAAAAACTTAGTTAATGATTTTACAACTATAAGATTTTCATATTTATTAATTAAATTTATTAGTGAAACTTCTTCCCTTTCACTAATAAAATCTACAAAAGATTCATCTACAACTACTTTTGCATTGCAAGTCCTAGCCTTTTTTAATACTTCTTCTAAATACTTTTTTGAAGTTAAAACTCCTGTTGGATTATTTGGATTACAAATAAATATAATATCTATATCTTCTTTTATTTTATCAATAAATCCATTATCTAAATTAAAATCCTCATTCATTTCATAGTGAACTACACTGCAATTTACTGCATTTAAGGCATCTTCATATTCTGAAAATGTTGGTGCTGGAATAAGTGCCTTCTTAGGATTTAAACCCCTTGTAATATTAAATATAACTTCTGCTGCACCATTTCCTAAAATTATATTTTCTCTCTTTACCCCTTCATAATTAGCTATTTCACTTTTAAGCTCATAATAAGTAATATCAGGATATCTTTCTATTTTATCTAATGCTTTTATCATTTCTGATTTTACATTGCTATTAATCCCTAATGGGTTTATATTAGCTGAAAAATCTATTATATCTTTTTCATTTATTTTATATATTCTTGATATTTCTTCTACGTTTCCACCATGACCTAAGTTCATAATATAATCCCTCCAATATAATTAATTCCTAATGCTAATAATGCTCCTAAAACACTAACCATTAATAATATTTTATTAGTTTTATATAAATCACTTACTTCAATTTCCTTATCTTTATCCCCTATAGTTGGCTTTTCTACAAGCTTTCCAAAGTAATAATTAGCTCCACCTAGCATTATTCCTAATGCTCCTGCTACTGCTGCCTCTGGATGAGCACTATTTGGACTTGTATGATTATATCTATCTCTTTTATAAATTTTATAACTTTTTTTATAGTCATAGCCTAAGATAAATGATGCTATTACTATAAAATACCCTGTAAGCCTTGCTGGTATATAATTAAATATATCATCCATCTTAGCTGATACATATCCAAAATCCATGTACTTTTCATTTTTATATCCAAACATTGAATCACATGTATTAACGGCTTTATAAGCCATAGCCAATGGGGCTCCTCCTATACCAGCAAAAAATAATGGTGCTATTATTCCATCTGACATATTTTCTGCAACTGTTTCTATTACAGCTCTAACTATAGATTGACTATCTAACTCTGTAGTATCTCTTCCAACTATATACGAAAGCTGCTTTCTTGCTCCTTTAACATCGCCTGACTTTAATATTTTAATAACCTTCAAGCCTTCAGCTTTTAATCCCTTTGCAGATATACAAAAATATATTAATATCCCTTCTACTGCAATACCTAAAATATTATTTATATTACTTGCTATTTTTACAATTAGAAATGTAACAAAAAAAGTAGGAATAATTATAGAAATCCAAGTTAATAATCCTGCTAACTTTAAATTATTTTTAAATAATCTTCTATAAAGCTTTTCCATAGCCTTTCCTAAGTTTCCTATTATTCTAACTGGATGAACTGGATTATGAGGATCACCTATAATTAAGTCCATGAAAAATCCAATTATTATTGCTATCATTTTAAAACTCCTCTAATATTTCCATTTTAATTTCTTTGTTTAAAATTACTTTTAACTTATACCCACCTCCACAACTTGGCTGATAACTAAATAAATCCTTACTGCTATCATAAAATAAATAAAGTAAGGTTCCTATTGTTCCACCATGACAAACTATTAAAGCTTCATCAACATCATTTTCTATTAATTCATTAATAAATTCTATAAATGAATTTTTAAGTCTCCCATAATACTCTCTTCTTGATTCTCCATTTGGACATCTTACCTCAGTTGTATTATCACAAATCCAATCTATATATCTTTTATCTTCCTTTAGCATTTCATATGATTTTAATTCAAAATCACCAAAGTCATATTCTAAAAAGCCTTTTCTAACCTCATAATCTAAAGTAGGATATATAAGCTTAAAGGTTTCATTAGCCCTCATTGCACCACTTGTAAAATTAGCCTTACACTTTGGATATTTAAAGGTATTTATTTTTTCCTTTATCTCATTTATACCTCTTTCACTAAGGGATACATCTGACTTTCCACAATACAGCCTTTCCTCATTACATTTTGTTTTACCATGTCTTATTAAATATAAAATTACTTCCTTACTCATTTTTAATTACTGTAGGGATTCCAAAAAATATTCTAGTTACTTTTTCACTATTTTTACTTAAAAGCTGTAGAATTCTCCCTGTTTCCTCCCTCCAAAATCTTTCTTCCTTTTTCAAAGGAACTATTCCTGATGATATTTCATCACAAATAATAATCTTATCCTTTAGGCTTTCTAAATTACTTTTAAAATAACTTAAGCTTTCTTTTCCTTCTACTGAGTTAGAATATATAAGCTTGTCTATTCCATTAATTACTTTTTTGCTAAAGTCAATTTCACCTTTTGTGCAATGAAATATTTCTTCATCACTTAATTTAAACTCTTTCTTTACATATTCTAGCTTTCCATTATATGCTCCACCAAAATAAATCTCCAAGTATCATCACTCCTATACTATTGCTAAAGCTATAAGGCCTATAAATTCAGATAAAACAAGAATATACCCTGCTACATCTCCATTTATTCCACCTAACTCCTTTTGTGTATTTGAAACTAATATAATTGATAACAGTCCCATAGATATAGGTATTACAACTCCACTAATTCCTGAAATAAAATAAGCTAGTACTATAGTAGCAAAATAAATTCCTATTAAAATAGTTTTATCTACTACTCCAGTGCCCTCTTTAAATAATTTTCCCAAAGAACTTTCACTTATTGAGTTTTTAGTTAGTAAAAAATATCCTGAAATACTTCTTGAAACAATAGGAATTAAAATTAAAAATAAAGGACTTTTTTCTTTTAATAGCACTGTATTTATTGCTGAAAACTCTATTATAAATAAAAGAACTAATGATATTACTGCAAAGGCACCAACTGTTGAATCCTTTAAAATTCTTAACTTATCTTCCTTTGGTCTTCTTGATAATAATGCATCACTGACATCCATAAATCCATCTAAATGTAAAAAACCACTTAATATAAATGGAACTCCTAAAAGTATTGCTGAGAATAACATATACGAAACTTCTAATTTGCTTAAAACTATATAAGTTAAATACCAAAGTCCACCTATTACCAATCCAATTAAAGGATATAGCTTCATAATATGTTTTGCTGATTTTTCATCCCATTCATACTTTGGTAATGGAATTATTGTAAACATACTTATAGCCATATTTAATGCATTATATAAGCTTTTCATCTTTCATCATCTCCTTTCCTTTATGAAATATTAGGTTACCATAAACACTTTCTACTACAATATCTGCATTCTTAGCTATATTGCAATTTATAGCTCCAAGCTCCCTTTTAAAGCCTTCAGTATATGAATCATATTTTATTGAATCACTAAAAACATAGTCAGATACTATGACTATGTTTTTAACGGTAGTACTTAATTTATCAATTTCATTTGTTAACTTTACACTAATATTAGAATTATATTCTTCTCCATTAAACATTTCATTTGTCACTAAAGAAGTTACACTATCTAATAAAAGAGTATCTTTATTATTAAACTTATTTACTATAGTTCCTATATTTCTTTTCTTTTCTATAGTTTTAAATTTATATTCTTTTCTATTTTCTATATGATTTTCTATTCTTTTTAAATCTTCACAATCATAAGGATTCATAGTAGCAATGTAATAAAGACTTCCTTCTTCTTCCTTTAGCTTACTTGACCATAATTCAGCATAAGAGGACTTCCCACTTTTAGCACCACCAACTACAAAAATTATCATATTTCTATTCCTACTCTTGAAGGTATTCCCTTTTCAAATGGATGCTTAATTGCATTTATTTCTGATACGTAATCTGCAATTTCAACTAACTCTTCCTTTGGATCTCTTCCTGTCATTACAACTTCTAATGTTTTTGGCTTATTTCTTAAAAACTCTAAAGCTAAATCTAGTGGAACAAAATCTAAGTTAATAGTCGCTATGATTTCATCTAATATTAATAAATCATAGTTTTCATCAACAGCTCTTTTAGTAATAATTTTAAATCTTTCTATATGCTCTTTTTTTACTATTTCCTTTTCCTCTTCTGTCATATTCCAAACAAATTTATTAGCTGGTGCTCCTTTTGCTACATGGAAAAACTCTGAAAGCTTTTCTATTGAGTTTAATTCTCCAGTTTTGTTGCTTTTTAAAAATTGAGTTAATAATACCTTTTTTTCTCTTCCTGCTGCTCTCATTCCTAAGCCCATTGCAGCTGTTGTCTTTCCTTTACCATTTCCACAATAAATGTGAATTAATCCTAAATCCATTTTTCATCTCTCCTTATACTTTATAATTTTTTTCATCTCTTATTTCTTCTAAATAACTATCATCTATATTAGCATCATCAAATGTAGCCATATTATTCATCATTGCAATAGAGAAATCAATTACTGAAAAAGCTATTGGACATCCACTACCTTCTCCTAACCTCATCCCTAGGTTTAACATTGGCGCTAATCCTAATTCATTTATTGCAAGGTTATATCCTATTTCCTCTGACTTATGTGATGGAATACAAAAATCCTTTACTAATGGATTTAATCTAGTTGCTACTAATGCTGAAACTACTGATATAAAACCATCTATTACTACAGGAATTCTATAATAAGCAGCTCCTAAAAACACACCTACCATTCCTGCAATATCATAGCCTCCAACCTTAGCTACTATATCTATAGGGTCATTAAAGTTTACATTATTTATTTCAATTGCTCTATGAACTACATGCTTTTTCTTTTCGTAAGCTTCTTCTGTTATTCCAGCGCCCTTACCTACTACCTTTTCAGTTTCACAATTAATTAATGATTTTAAAACTGCTGCTGAAGTAGTTGTATTTCCTATTCCCATTTCACCTACACCAATAATGTTGTAATTGTCTTCCTTAGCTTTTTTAACAGCTTCTATTCCTATATTAATTCCTTTAATGGCATCTTCATAACTCATAGCTGGTTCTAAATATATATTTTTAGTTCCCTTGCTTATCTTTCTATCTATTACACCATTAATCTTTTCATCTGAGTTTATTCCAATGTCTATAACCATTAAGTCAGTATTATTACTTTTAGCCAAGGTTGCAACTCCTGTAGTCCCTTTTACAAAATTCTTAGTTTGCTCTAAGGTAACATATTGTGGTGCAGAAGCAACCCCCTCATCTACAACACCATTATCAGATGACATTATAATTACACATCTCTTTTCACTACTATTAAAAATCTTTCCTGTTATTCCTGATAACTTTACTGCTATTTCCTCTAAATAACCAAGACTACCTAAAGGTTTAGCTAATGAATCAACTCTCTTTTTTGCAGCATAAATTGCCTTTTCGTTTAATGGACATATACCATTTATTATTTTATTTAACATAAAATCTCCCATTTTTTATGATACTCCTATCTTTTTTTGTTATAATACTCCATGTAATAATCAAAGTCAACAAAGGTGATACGATGAAAAATACATATAAAAAGCTTAAGCTTACTCAATTAGGGGGCTTAAATAATAAAAACTATTTATTTAATTTTTATGGTTCTAATTATGTTTTAAGACTTCCTGATAAAAATAAAGATTCAAATTTTTTAAAGGAAGCTACTATTATAGATAAATTAAAACCACTAAATATAACTCCTGAATTTACTTTTATAGATAAAAATACTGGAGTTTTTGTAAGCAAATTTATTAATGATTCTTTAGTAACTGAAGAAGTTTCAAATGACTTTAAATTTCTAGATTCATTTGCTTGTTCATTAAAGGAATTTCATTCTTTAAAATGTGATTACATATTTGATCCCTTTAAGGAAATAAAGGATAATATTGATTTTCTTATAGAAAATAATTTTACCTTTCCAAGTGATTTTATGTTATTAATAGAAAAACTAAATAATTTAGAAAAACATCTTAAAAGTAATATTACTCTTGGACTTTGTCATAATGATTTAAACCCATCAAATATTCTTTATAAAGATAATAAAGTTTATTTTATTGATTTTGAATATACTTCAATGGGTGATATTTATTATGATATTGCAACTTTCTGCTGGTTATTAATGGATGAAAGTAAAGATTATTTTTTAAAAAGCTATTTTGGAGAAGATTTTTCTTCTCATAAATCTAAACTAGAGGATTATTTATTTGTAGTTAAGATGTGGAATATATCCTGGAGCTATAAGAAATCCCTATTTTCCTCTTCTGAATATGATTATAAAAAAGGTGGAGACTTTATAGTAAATGAACTTCTTAAAAACATTAATCATATATAAAAATAAGAGGCACTAAGATATTCTTAGCGCCTCTCTACATAGCAATCATAATTATTAATGATTGTGTAATTCATCATGATCAGTTTCTTCAAATTCCCATCCATCTAATGATAGTCCTGCATTTTTTCTATAATCATTAATTGCTTTATGAATAGCTTCTTCTGCTAATACTGAACAATGCATTTTTATTGGAGGTAGTCCCTCTAATGCTTCTGCAACTGCTTTATTAGATAATTGCCAAGCTTCTTCTAATGATTTTCCCTTTATTAATTCAGTTGCCATTGATGATGATGCTATAGCTGATCCACATCCAAAAGTCATAAAGCTAACATCTTTGATTATATTATCTTCTACCTTTAAGTAAACCCTCATTATATCTCCGCACTTAGCATTTCCTACTTCTCCAATACCATTTGCGTCCTTTATTTCTCCAACATTTCTTGGGTTTCTAAAGTGATCCATTACTTTATCTGTATATATCATATTAAATTCCTCCTACCGATCTTCTCAAATATCTTATGAGGTAATTATAATCCTACTTTAAATAAAATAATGTGATTTAAATCAAATTTTAAAACTTTTTAAATATATATATTTAATTCTTTTTTATTTGTTATTACTATCTTTTTATTTCCAACTAGCTTTATTAATCCTTCTTCTTCAAATTTTTTAAGCTTTCTACTCATAGTTTCCCTTGTTACACCTATATAATTAGCCATTTCTTCTCTACTCATAGGTAAATCAATATTTATTCCACAAGGTCTCTCTTCCCCATATTCATTGCATAAGCTCATTAATAAATAAGCTATTCTAGAATCTATATCATTACTAGCAAGATGTTTTGCAAGCTCTTCTACCTTAGATAATCTTTCTACCATAATTTCTAAAACCTTTATAGATATTTCAGGATTTTTTAGCATTATCTTTTTAAGCTCATCATTTGTTAGAATACAAACCTTACAATCAGTAATTGCTTTTGCATTAAATCTATATTCTGATTCTTTTAAAAGATTAAGCTCACCAAAGAAATCTCCAGTAGATAAAATATGTAGTATTTGCTCCTTACCATCCTTTGTATGCTTATAAAGTTTTATCTTTCCTTCATTAACAAAATATAAGGTTTTTGCCTTTACCCCTTCTAAGAAAATAACATCATTCTTCTTATATTCTTTTCTAGTTATTCTTCCTAAAACTTCTGTTAATTCATCATGATTTAATATACTAAAAACAGGAACCTTTTTAGTACAAAGCTTATTTGTACATTTACTACAACAATTCTCCATTAAGCTTCCTCCACCATTATAAAATAAACATATATTATTATTTTTCTTATAATCTTTATATTTGTCAATATTTATTTAAAAAATAAAAAGCATCTATCCTAAAATAAATGCTTCTTATTTATATAAATTTATCCAAAGATTAGAACTTTATTTACTCAAAAAACTCTTTAGCATAAATCATTGTTCCATTTACATCTCTTAATGAATCTTCATTTAATTCTAATGCCATAAAATTAGCACTTGGAACTTCAAATGAAGGATTTACTCCAAAACTTTTTGCTTCTTTAAATCCAAAACGCGGATAATATTTTTCACTACCAAGAACAATTACACTATTATAACCTAGTCCTTTTGCTATATTTAAAGCATCATTAATTAGCTTGCTTCCTACACCCTTACCTTGATATTCAGGTGATACTGCTAATGGAGCTAGAGCTAAAGTTTCTACCTTATTATTTTCTGATTCTATAAATGCCTTAGTAAACATTATATGACCAACAATTTTATCTTCATCCATTGCAACTAATGATAATTCATTAATATAGCTATTTGAATTCCTAAGTTTGTTAACTAAATCTTGCTCATTACCATCTGCATGTTCTGCAGTCTTAAATGATTCTTCTACTAATTTATATATGTTATTAAAATCTTTTTCTACTTCTCTTCTAGTGATTATATTCATAAAAACGCCTCCTAATTTGTCTATTTGTAAATTTATCTTATTTGCATTCTTTCATTAAAGAAATCTTTATAACTTAAATATGTAACCATCATTGTAGATATTGATGCTGATGAAAGAATCATAAAGGTTACAATTATTTGGAACTTTATAGCTTCTATAGGCGATGATCCTGCTAAAATAAGCCCTGTCATCATTCCTGGCAATGAAACTATTCCTAATGTTTTTGCTGAATCTATAGTAGGGATTATTGCTACCTTTATACTTTCTCTTATTATATCCTTTGAAGCTTCTTTTATATCTGCTCCTAAAGATAATTTAACTTCTACATCACTTCTCCTATCTTTAAAATAACTTATTAAACTTCTATAACTTAAACCAACGGCTATCATAGAATTGCTTACAACCATACCTGATATAGGTATTACCTCATTTGGAGTAAACTTTATAACTCCTGAAAAAACTAAAACTGCTAAAGTTATGCTTGTACCTATTAAAATTGAAAAGAAGGATATTAATACAACGTTTTTAATTCCTGCTCCTCTTTTTTTAGTATTATATGCAGCATTTATAATCATAACTAATACTAAAATTATTGTAAATATAGGTTTTTCTAAACCAAATATCACATCTAAAACATAACCTACAATGACTAATTGAACTATTGCTCTTAATATACTAACTATAATTTCTTTTTCTAAGCCTATTTCTTGTTTATATGAAATACCAATAGGTATTACTATTAAAACTGAGGCTATTATCAATGATATTATACTCATTAGTTAATCTCCTCTACTTTTTCTATTTTTCCCTCTGACATAAATATTCTCTTATTAAAAATACTTGTACTTTGCTCCATGCTATGTGTTATCCATAAGACTGTAGTTCCATTTAAGTTTAACTCTTTTACATACTCCTGAACCTTTATTGAATTTTCTTTGTCTAAGGCAGATGTTGATTCATCAAGAAGTAAAATATCTGGAGTATAAATTAAGTTTCTTATTATAGAAATCCTTTGTTTTTCCCCTCCTGATAGTGATTTTATATCCTTGTCTAAGTAGTCACTATTTAAATTAAATCTTTCTAACAAATAAGTTATCTTATCTAAATTTATCTTTTCCTTTCTTATTTTAAATGGAAATTCTAAATTTTCTCTTACTGTATCTCCAAAAAGATGTGGTAATTGAGTACAGTAACTTATTTTTCTTCTTAATTCAATAGGATTATACTTTTTATAATCTATATTATTAAAGAAAACACTTCCTTTTGTTATAGGAATTAAATCTGCACATAACTTCATTAATGTGCTTTTTCCACTACCTGATTGTCCAACTATTGAAATACAATCTCCATTATTTATAGAAATACTAACTCCATTAAGAATTTTAGTATTATCAGCTTCATAATATAAGTCCTTTATATTAAGTATATTCATAAACTTCTCCTCTTTATCCGTTTTCGATATCGCATTTCGATAATAACATATACTATTTAATTTATCAATAAAATCTAAAATCATCTTTAGTAATCTATAAAAGGGTTTTAATATATGGTAAAATTATACTTGTAAAATTAAAAGTGAGGTATTTTATTATGTTTAGACCAATTTAACAACCCTTAAATTCTATATCAAAATTTTGGCCTTTTATTAGGTTTATTTGTTATATATTTAGGAGTTGATTAAATTGATTAAAAAAAGAAATATCTACTTGTTATATCTTATAGTCTTTCTTCAAGGCTTTGTCTTTTATGGACCTATTGCAACTATTTTTAGAGAAGCTAGAGGCATCTCTATATCAGAAATTTTTATAATCGAATCTATATCATTTATATTACTTATCTTATTAGAAATTCCTTTTGGATTATTTGCTGATAAGTTTGGATATAAAAAGACACTTATACTTTCTAATTTTATATTTTTCATTTCTAAAATAGTCTTTTTTAAAGCTACTTCATTTTATTTATTTTTATTTGAAAGAGCCTTATTAGCTATTGCCTTAGCTGGATTATCTGGATGTGATTCGGCCTTATTATATCTTTCCATTGATAAAAAAGATAATAGTGAAAAAATCTTTGGAAAATATAACTTTTATATGAATGGTGGCTTTTTAATTTCTTGTTTATTATCAGGATTTTTAATAAATATTTCTATGGATTTAGCTGCCTTTTGCACTATTATATCCTATGGATTAGCCTTCTTTTTTTCTTTATTCTTAGTTGATTTAAAGGAAGAAAAAACTAAAAATCATAAGTCAAAAGAAAATTTAAAATTAGTATTTAAAAATAAAAAATTTATCTTATTTTTAATTTCCATTGCTATGATAGAAGAAATTGTTCAATGTGTAACTGTCTTTTTAAATCAATTGCAATATATAAAATCAGGAATTCCATTAAAATACTTTGGAATAATCCTAGCCTTTATTACTACAATAAAATTAATTTCTTGTAAATCTTATAAGGTTAGTAATAAATTTGGACAAAAAAATTCTTTAGTTATTTATAGCTTTATTATAACTATAAGTATAGGATGTTTATTATTTATTTCATCTCCATATTTAAGTATAATTTTTATAGCTATTATTTCTGGAGCTATATCCTTAGCCGCTCCAACTATTAATGATATTAAAAACAAATCTATTATTAAAGGAGATAGAGCAACTATTCTTTCAATTTACTCTATGATAACTAGTCTTGTTTCAGCAATACTTAACCCAATGATAGGTTTTGCCTCAAACATATCACTTTCTATTGGTTTGATAACTTGTGCATTTATTGGATTTATATCAAGTTTATTAATGATAAAAATTTGCATTAATAATAAAATCTCTTAAAAATAAATAGTATCAAATAATCTTTTAATAAAAAGACTATTTGATACTATTCTAAATTAATACATTGTTTCTATAATCTAAAAATCTTTAAACAACATCCCTAACTAACTCTTTTAAATTATTCTTTAAATCATATAAAAGCTTAGCTCCCTTTTCTGTTGTTTTATAATACTTTCTAATTTTCCCATTTACATTTCTTTCTTCTTTTTCTATCAATTCTTCATCTACCATAGATTTTAAAACTGGATATAAAGTTCCTGGACTAACATTATATCCGTGCTCCTTTAACTCCCCTATCATCCATGAACCATAAAAAGGCTCTTCATTTCCATGATGGAGAATATGTATATATATTAATCCATTAAATATTTTTCTAATTATATGGTCCTTCAACACATCAGCTCCTTAAACTTTAATGTAAAATCATATATCCTATTATAAAACTTTTTTAACAGCTAATACTATAAAAACTTACTATTTTATAAAATTACTTTTCATCTTTTATTTATGAATAAATCTCTACTATCATATACAAACTAAATTTATATAATAAAAAAGGAGATTTTAATTATGAAAAAGTTTTTAGCTATTATACTAGCTTTTTCCCTATTTATTTCTATTCCATCTAAACCTATTACCGCCTCTACAATTACAGCACCCTATGAAAAAACTAATGTTTTAAAAGAAGGTATTTATAAAGTAAGTGAAAAATCTAGCACTTTCAAACCAGGGGAATATAGATTTGAAATGATTTCAACTACTGGTAGAGCATATATTTTTATAATAGATTCTGAAACTGTTTTAAGATATTCTAAAAGATTTAATAATACAGAAAGCCCATTTACAGTTGGTACTCTTTTAGAAGGTGATTCCATTATAATATATGGTGATGGTGAATTTTACTTTAATAAATTAAAATAATCTATCTTATGGTTAGTAATTTAAAATTTCTACTTTTAGACCTTTGAATGTATAAAAAATTCAAAGGTTTTTTATTTATCATCATTTTAAGCATTCATAATTTACACTTATTTAAAAGTTAATTATAAAAATTTTACTTATATGTTACAATATTATATACAAATTATTCTAAAGGAGGAATGTAATGTTGAAAAAGATATTTTTTAATGGAAATATTATTTGCCTAGACAAAAATAATACTATATGCAACTCTATTTTAATAAAAGATGGAAAAATCCATGCTATAGATTCCTTTGATAATTTAAAAGCAAAAAACGAAGATGCAGAACTTATAAATTTAAATGGTAACACTATGATTCCTGGATTTATTGATCCTCATGGTCACATTGTAGCTGTAGCTCAATCATTACTTATTGGTAATTTTTCTGGTTGTAATAGCCTTGAAGATTTAATCCTAGAGCTAAAAAATATTATAAAAGAAAAACAACCTAGTGAAAATGAATGGATTTTAGGATTAGGTTATGATAACTCTAAATTCCCAACTAAAGCTCATCCTACTAAATTTGATTTAGATAAGGTATCATCAAAGATTCCTATTTTTATTACTCATGCATCTGGACATATTGCAGCAGTAAATTCTATAGCTCTTGAAAAACTAGGATATGTTGGTACTGATTACATTGTTCCTGAAGGTGGTATAGTTCAAACTATTAAAAATAGTAAAGAACCAAATGGAGTTTTAGAAGAAAAAGCATTTCTTGATGATTCAAAGAAAAATTGTATAGCTCCCCCATCTCCTCAAAGCATTTTAGAATGCTTATTAAAGGCTCAAAACTTATATGCTTCTTATGGAATAACCACATGCCAAGATGCTAGTATAGATGAAGGATTAAATCAACTTCTTTTAGGTGCAGCTAAAAATAATATGCTAAAGCTTGATGTAATTGGATATGCTATGCAACCTAATACATATAAAATAATGGGTGATACAAATACATTTACAGCTAAATACACTAATCACTATAAGCTTTTAGGTGGAAAAATGTGGTTAGATGGTTCTCCACAAGGTAAAACAGCTTGGCTTACTAAACCTTATCATATCGCTCCTGAAGGGCTTCCATCTGATTACTGTGGATATAGTATTCAATCTGATGAAGTAGTAACATCTTATATTAAGGATTGCATTGAAAGAAAATATCAATTAAATGCTCATTGCAATGGTGATGCTTCTTGCGATCAATTTATTAGATGCTATAAAAAGGCTAAAGAAGAATTAAATTCTAATATAGACTTAAGACCAGTAATGGTTCATGCCCAAACTGTAAGAGAAGATCAATTAGACGAAATGAAAACTTTAGGTATTATCCCTACTTTCTTTTTAGACCATGTTTGGTATTGGGGAGATTATCATTACGAATCAGTTTTAGGGCCTGAAAGAGCAAATAGAATCAGTCCTCTTAACTCAGCTTTAAAAAGAAATATGAATTTTACTATTCATCAAGATTCCCCTGTAGTTATGCCTATTATGACTTTAGCTATTCATAATGCTGTAAATAGAACTACACAAAAAGGAAGAGTTCTTGGAGAGGAGCAAAAGATTTCTGTATTAGATGCTCTTAAATCAATTACAATTAATGGGGCTTATCAATATTTTGAAGAAAATTTAAAAGGAACTATTGAAGTTGGTAAACTTGCTGACTTTGTTATATTAGATAAAAATCCGTTAGAAATTCCTTCTAATGAATTAAAAAAACTTGTAGTTTTAGAAACAATAAAAGAAGGAATATCAATATACAAAAAATAAATTACTTGCTTATAAAGCAAAAAAAATTATATTATTAAATTACATTTTATTTAAGAGGTGAAGTAATGAATATTGCAATTATTGGTGCTGGTAATATAGGTACATATTTAGCTACTTATATTTCATTAAAGGAAGGTTGTAAAGTATGGATGCATACATCTAAACCTGAAACATTTAAGGAAACTCTTACTTTAGTAGAAGAGGAAAAAAACTTAAATCATAAAGTTAAATTACATTGTGTTTCTTCAAGCTTAGAAGAAGTTGTTAAAGATGCTGATTATATTTTAATAACACATCCTTCATTTATGATGGAAAAGACATTAAAGGAAATTGGTAACTACGTAAAGAAAGGTGCTGCAATTGGTTGCATTCCTGGATTTGGTGGAAAAGAATTTTATTCACAGCCTTTAATCCAAAAGGGTTGTATATTCTTCGGAAGTCAAAGAGTACCTTCAATAACTAGATTAATTTCATATGGTGAATCTGTATGCCTAAAGCAAAAAAATCCATTTATGAAGCTTGGTGTTATTCCTAAAGAAGCTGGTGAAAAGGTTTGTGAAGATATGACTAATCTTATAGATATTCCATGTCTTCCTGTTGAAAACTACTTAGCTATAACTTTATCACCATCTAATCCTACAATGCATCCATCAAGATTATATGAACTTTTTGGTGATTATAAAGAAGGTGTAGTTTATCCAAAAAACCCGCTATTTTATGAAGAGTGGGATACTGTTGCTTCATCAACATTACTAGATTTAGATGTTGAGCTTGCAGCTATATTTAAAGAGTTAAATGAATTTAATGATTTCAATCCCAATGATTTTGAAAAAATAAAAGTTAGATATGGCATTGAAACTCCTGAAGAACTTTCTCAAAAAATTAGAACTGCTTCAGGATTTAAGGGAATTGATTCTCCTATGGTAGAGGTTGAAAATGGTCATATCCCTGATTTAAATTCAAGATACTTTATAGAAGATGTAGATTTTGGACTTTGCATACTAAAATCTTTTGCAGAGCTAGTTAATGTTCAAACACCTACAATAGATAAGCTAATTTATTGGTCTCAAGACTTACTAGGAAAAAGTTATTTAGTTAACGGTCATTTAACTGGATCTGATTCTAAAAACTTAATAATACCTCAAAACCTAGGTATTGAAACTAAAGAAGAATTAATTAAATATTATAAGTCACTATAATATCAAATTTTATTACCAAGAAATTTCTTATATAATAAATAATATTCTCTGTATATTATAATTAATATACAGAGAATATTTTAACCTCTTTTTTCTATTTCACTTGTTATAAATGATTTAGATATATACATTGCTTTAATCATTTTATTAAGTCTAGTATAATGACCTGTTCCCTCTTCAAATTTTTCCTGTGCCTTTTTACTTTTACTTATAATAGATGTTACTGGTGGTAGAGCCTTTGTTAAATCATCTAAAGTATATTTTTCTTTAATATCATCCTCTTTTATTAAAGCTTCTGAAATATACATGGCTTTTATCCTATTTTTTAGTAAAGTATGCTGTGACGTGCCCTCTGCAAATTTAGGATGTATTTTTTCACAATTTTTTATAATTGATAATATAACTTTTTGCGCATCTATTAATTCTTCTTTTGTGTAACTATTCATATTATTTCATCTCCTTTTATTGCTCTATTATTTCTACTATAAATGTAATCTGATTTTCATTAATTATATAAGATACGCCTCCACCATTTTCTTTTACTAATTCACTGCATAAGTATAATCCTAATCCTGAACTACTTATTTCCTTGGACATATCTTTATAGATGTTATACTTTAAGAAAGGTTCTAGCAATCTATCTTTTAATTCATCTGGAAAGTCTCCACATTTATTTTTTATTTCAAAAATAATTTTATTATTATCCTTTTTTAATTTAATATCTATATAATTTCCTTTATTATATTTAATACTATTGTCTAAGAGATTTTCTATTACTTGCTTTATATCTTCTTTTACTAAATAAATTTCTACTTCATCCATTTCTATATGAACATTTAAATTTCTATTTGATATTTTAACTTTAAACTCTTCTAATACCTCATAAACTAAAAAGGTTAAAGAAAAATTACTTTTTGATTTATTTATAACTTCCCCTTTTGAAACTTGAAGTATTTTTTCTACTAAATCCTTCATTTTATCACATTCTAAAGCCATTCTACTTGTAGCCCTGCTTATAAATTCCTCATCCATATCTTTTATTTCATTATCTCTTAAAGCTTGAGAATAAAGTGATATTGATGTTATTGGAGTTTTTAATTCATGAGTTGCATTATTAAAGAATTCCCTTGAAGACTTTTGTAGTTTTTCTACCTTTTCTTTTTCATATACTATTACATCTATTTGATCTTTTATTTGCCTTCTCATAATATTATAGCTTTTTGATAATTCCTCTAACTCATCCTTTGAATTTATATTTATATCTTCAACATCTTCACCTAATGTAAATAACTCCATAGATTTATTTAATGACTTTAATGGATTTATAATCTTATTTACGATTACTGATACTACTAATATTATTGCTATAACCCCTAATACTTGTCCTGTTATAACTACTCCTATAAGATTAACCATTTCATTATACTTTTCTGTATAATCCTTTTGAATAATTAAGTTTCCATAAAACTCATCATTTAAGTACACAGGGTAATTATATGTTATACAATAAACCTTTCCTAAGTTTTTAAACTTTATTATAGAACTATTTTTATTGCTTTCACTTAATATATTTTTTATTTCACCTTCATCTAATTGATTTCCTGTAAACTGAAATATAACATCTTCATTATTTGCTATAGATACATAGGAATTTGATATCTCCTTTATGCTTTTTAAGGTTTTCCATAAAGGTTCTTCTACTACTTTATTTCTTTTTATAGTACTTAAAGAAACTTCCTTTACTTTAGACATTTCATTAATAATATCTGTTTTAAAGGTTTTGTTTAATGAATAAGTTATAAAAGCTGTAAAAACTATATTTATAGAAACTACTGCTAATATTGTATAAAATAATATTTTCCCTTTTATAGTTTTAAACAAGCCATC
>NZ_JBOFYU010000283.1:0-2290 GCF_051654825.1 Clostridium sp. | reverse complement strand
ATTCAGCTGGTTTGAATCGCTCCCATTATTCGGAATCATCCTGTTCAGCTGGTTTATTGCTCTCTTCGAATACAGTGCAATACATTCACCCCTGTTAATAAATAAACATAAATAACTCATAATCAATCATATAAATATGAATCCATATATTATAATCATAATGTTAATCTTCTCTAATATATTTATGACGTTTGCATGGTACGGACATTTGAAGTTAGAAGAGATGAAAGTTATATCAAATATGCCTCTTTACGGCATTATTTTAATCAGTTGGCTACTGGCTGTTTTTGAGTACTCACTGCAAATTCCAGCTAATAAATATGGATATATTGGTAACGGTGGTTCTTTCTCTTTAATGCAGCTTAAAATCATTCAGGAAGTAATAACGCTTATTGTATTCACTTTATTCACTGTTATATTCTTTAAAGGTGAGAGCTTACAATGGAATCACTTCGCAGCCTTTGGCTGTTTGATAGGAGCAGTATATTTTGTATTTATGAAGTAAAGAGCTTAGAGTTTATCTTAATACAGAAAAAGTCGAAGCTAATTAATGCTCCGACTTTTCTTTTATTGGGTTAATACTTTCTGTTATAAATTGTAGGTTCACTATTAGTAGCTCCCTCAATTGTGTATTTAAGAATCAATTTATCAGAGCTTAAACCTATAACGTCAGCTTTCCACCGTTCAGTATTACTATCACCATATTTTAAAACCATATCAATAACCTTCGTTTCTTCATTAAAGTCATATGTAAATGGCTTTCTTAGATATACATCATCTTTACCTGAACTTGTATCGATTAAAATATAAGTTCCAGAATTATCATTATTAAATATTATTTCAGATATCTCTGTGGGATGATGAGCTTCACGCCATGTACCGACTAAAGGAGACACAACATCTTTTTTGTCATCATCTTTATCACAAGAAATTAATCCGAAACATAAAACCAACATCATTAGAAATGCTATAAACTTAAAATTTTTCATAGGTAAATAATATTTGCCCCATTAAGCTCCCTATAATAGGATTAAAATATAAAAGCGTGGGAACTGTTAACTACTATCTGCTTAGAGGCATCGCCAAACGCCCGTAATCTAAATAATAGAAACAGCCCACGCCCCTATCATTATATAGCACTCCCTAAGAAGCAGATATATGACAAGGTACGTGAACGTTTGTTCCTACTATCCTTAGATTACTAAAATTTGGCGATTTTCTAAGCAAGGATAATATTTTAAACGCTCTATGTAACTTAATTTTTATGTCCTTCCAAACACATAACGCTTTATGCTTTTAGAATTACGGCAAAAATAATAAAAACAAATAATATATAATGACTAACTCATGATTTCAATTAAAAATAATTTTCTAAATAAATTTTAGCTCCTCATAAGTCCTTAACAACTCCTCTTGTCTTAATCCCAAATATCTCTTTGTGATCGCAATAGATGAATGATTAAATAACTCCATCAATTTGATTAATGCCATTTCAGCATTATCTGAATTTTGATTATAAACCTCACGACCAAAAGTTTTTCTAAGTGAATGACATGAAAAGTTATTTATATTCAAACAGTATTGTTGCTTTATATCTTTAAGCACAATATTTATTCTTTGAATTGAATAAACAGATCCTTTCTGGCTTAAGAAGATATATGAGTTTTTAGATATTGGCTTGATTGACGTATAACAGTCTGTTATATGCCTTTTAAGTTGATCATTGATCTTTATAATTCTTGCCTTCCCTGTTTTCTTTTCTTTAATGATAAATGAGTCCTTCTTATAAATGTCGCACCAATGTAATGAAAGAAGGTCAGATATTCTCAACCCCCAAAAACTACCTAATGCAATTAATAATGAAAACTTATAATTTTCATCTCTATATAAATTTCGAACTAATGAGGTCATTTCTTTCCAATCAAGATAATCAGCTGTAGTAATTGTATATTTTAAGCTCATAATATTCAGTTATATATAATTAAAAACAAAAGTGAATATCATTTTTATTCACTCCCGTAACGCTTGTATATAAAGCATTGATAATCAACAAAACATTCACTAATAATAATAGTGAATATTATCTTCAAAAAAATAAGGATACCTTATAATGAAAGTATCCTTATTTTCTCTTATTTAAGAAACCATGAATATAAATCATCTCCTTTTAATGCTTGATTTATTCCCTTTGATATTTCTATCGCATTTAAAGATCTATCAAGAAAAGAATCAATATAAGATGATTTATTAGCACCTGTCAAAAGATTGTAGAATTTCCAAATTGAAATTT
>NZ_JBOFYU010000282.1:0-5233 GCF_051654825.1 Clostridium sp. | reverse complement strand
TGCCTTTAAAAATATACTACCTAAAGCAGTTGCTAAGGTTTCATATATCAAGGTGAATTTTCTTTCTAACATAATTACGCCAGTTTCAAGCCTAGATGATTTAACAAGGGAGCCCATTAAAAATTCTAATTTATTAACTTGATCTATCATTGATTGTAGATATAGCATTTCATCTTCATCAGACATATTTTCTTCTTTTAATGTTAGTGCAGCAATTTTCAAGTTAGTTGTTGGAGTTTTAACCTGATGAGATATATCTGAAATAAGTGATTGTAATTCTAAACGTTCCTTATCTAAAGATTCTTTATTAGACCTCATTGAATTAAATAATCTTTGAAGAGCATTTATAACTACTGAAAAAAGGGTTTCTTTATCTGAAAAATGCTGTGGTATTTCATTTCCATTCATCATTTCATCAATAATTTCGCATATAGAATTAGTAAAAAGTGAAAGTTGTTTTTGTAAAATTGCTACAAGTACAAATGCCCAAATAGAAAGTATAATAGCTACTAAAAGTGATATAATTGAAACTATAATGCTACCTGTAATTATATATATACTTAAGCTTAACAAAAGAGCTGTAAACCCATAACCAAATCCAATCATAATAAATATTTTATTAGTCGATAATTTTAGGAAGTTCATTTTTTACCTCCTGAATTAAAGATATAGCCCATACCATATACAGTTTGAATATACTTTTGTCCTTCTTGTTCTATTTTTCCACGAATACGGCTAATAGTAGCAGTTAAAGTATGCTCTTCAATATAGTTTTCCTTATGATCTCAAAGCTTTTCAAATAGCTTTTGTCTTGTCAGTAATATCCCCTTATTCTCAATGAACACTTCAAGCACTCTATATTCTAATGGAGCAAATGATAGTGTTTTTCCTTTAAGTTTAGCGCTTACGTTTGAAAAGTTAATATAAAGATGGCCATCATCAAATATATTATTATAAAAATCATTGCTATAGCTTTTTTCTAACAAAGTAAAAATAGCCTTTAATTTATGACGTAGTACATCATTAGAAAATGGCTTAGTAATATAATCAGCGGCTCCTAATTCATAGCCTTTTAACATGTCTTGTTCTAAATCGTTTGCTGTCAGAAATATTACTGAAGTATCTATTTGATTTCGCCTCATAGTTTCACAGATAGTATATCCACAGCCATCAGGTAAATTTATATCTAAAATTGCTATATCGTATTTATTATTGGATAAATTGTTATATGCCTCAACCGCGGTATAAGCAGAATTAACCTCATAACCATCCAACATTAATAAATGCGTAATCATTTTATTCATTGTTATATCATCTTCAACAATTAAAATTTTTTTCATAAGTATCCACTTCCTCAAAATATTTTATTTTAGTATAACTGTAGAATCTCACAAGAATATCCGTAACCAAAATAAAAATTATATTTAATAAATACAATTATATAATATATTGTAATCTTAATAAATATTTAGAAAACTTAACTTATTACCCCAAATTACCATATAAATTTTTACACATAAATTAAAGCTTGTACATCCCGATAAATTCCAATTTATCGAGGATATTTAACAAATAATATTAATATATTATTATATAAAGGGATGTCAATGGACATCCCTTTATATTTGCTTGTTTTCATATATTTAAAAACAAATCTATTTATTATTTTGAAGTTGTTTTTTGTAAAACTAAGCCTTTACTTCTAATACAAGTACATTCTTTAGCTTCTTCAGTATGTAAGCATTGATATTTGACTTTTTGAGGTGCTTTTACCTCTTCTATTTTTTTATCTTTTGAATTCATTAATCTTTTTCTCCTTTATTAAGATATTAATATAAGATATATTATATATCTATTAATAATTATTATCAATAATCAAAGAGAAAAGATTAAAATACATGTGATTAATATATTTCACTTTATAATAAAATATAATTTAATATTTAAGTTACATTTATTTAGTTAAATTATTTTTTAAAATACATATACCTTGAGTCATCGTTCCCATAGGACAATATACACACCATGATTTAGGTTTATATAATATCATAGTAATAAAACCTAGAATAGTTGATGTTAGCATTATGCTATAGAAACCAAAAGCAAATTGTGAAACCCAAGGAGTTATATTAGTTAAATCAGAAAAATGCCAAGGTAATTTAAAGGTCCACATTAAAGTAATAACTTCCTTTAATTCGTTAGTTCCATTGAAAACTAAGTAAGTTATAAATAACATATTTATAAACATAGCCATAAAGAATATTAAGAATCCATATCTAAACCATTTAGTTTTTAATAATTTAGGAATAGGTTTATTTCTAGAAAGCTTATGTCCTAATAGTTCTAATAATTGTCCTCTACCACAATACATATTACAGTAAGCTTTATTTTTCTTAGTAAAACTCATTATCAAAGGTATAGAAAAACATAGTAAACCAATCCAAGCAAATAATATATTAACCAATCCCAATATAAGATATAAAATAGTTCCAATCCAAAGGTAATCATACCATTTTTTCTTGTTAATCATTATTGATTTCTATCCTCCTTTATTTCTATAACTGATGCAGGGCATTCTTTAGCGCATTTTGAACATCCTACACATTTATCGAAGTCAACTTTAGCATAAATACCTTTATATATAGTAATTACATCAAGTGGGCAAACTTTTTTACATACACCACATGCTACGCAATACTTAGTATCTACATAGGCTTTTCTCTTAATTATTTGTTTAGGCTTTTCTTGATTCATTTTTTATCCTCCTATTATATTTATTAAAATATGAAATTAAAATTATTTTAAATTAGGTAGAAAAATTTATATGTAACAAATGCACATATAATGTGTAACTTAGTTACATAAAAAATAGTATGAGAAGTATATACTAGCCTCATAACTTAAGAAAAAAAGGAGGAAACATAAAATGTTTTCATTTTTAATTAGAAATAAGGTTAAGTCAATAGATGTAAATGAACTAGATGAGAATTTAATTAAAAATAAGCTTATAGATATTAGAGAGCCATATGAAACAAAATTAGGAACCATCAAGGGAGCAAAAAAAGTGCCAATGAACACTTTATTAAAAGATCCAGATAAATATCTAAATAAAGAGGATGAATACTACATAATGTGTCAATCAGGCATGAGAAGTTCAAGAACTTCAAAAACATTAAGTAAATTAGGGTTTAAGGTAGTTAATGTTAAAGGTGGATTTGGATCTTATGTAGAAAAAGGTGCTAAAAGATAAGTAAAAAATAGAAATATTATAAAAGATAAATAAAAAATAGAAATATTCTAAAAGATATATAAGGAGTAGAGTTATGAATACAAAAGCTATAAATGTTAATGATTTAGATAATTTACTAGGCGATATAAATTTAATTGATATAAGAGAAGATTTTGAGGTTAGTTATGGGACTTTAAAAGGAGCAAAAAATATACCTATGGGAAACCTTTTAGAAAACCCTAATGAATATATAAATATTGAGGAAGAATATTACATAATGTGTCAATCAGGTATGAGAAGTGCTAGAACCGTATCAATATTAAGAGGAATAGGTTATAAGGTTATAAATGTAAATGGTGGTATGGGGTCATATGTTGGAAGTAAAATTCAATAAAAAGGAGAGATAAAATAATGGGTAAAAAGATTTTAATAGTAGGTGGAGTAGCAGGTGGAGCTTCAGCAGCAGCTAGATTAAGAAGATTAAATGAAAAAGATACAATAATAATGTTTGAAAAAGGACCTCATGTTTCATTTTCAAATTGTTCATTACCATATCATTTAAGTGGAATTGTAGATGATGCAGATAAATTAGTATTAATGAATCCAAATAAGTTTATGACTCAATATAAAATTGATGCAAGAGTTAATAATGAAGTTATAAGTATAGACAGAAAAAATAAAAATGTAAGTGTAAAAAACTTACTAACAAATGAAGTATATAAAGAAAGTTACGATAAGTTAATACTATCTCCAGGAGCAAAACCAATTGTTCCTAGAATTGAAGGAATAGAAAGAGCAAATATTTTTACTATAAGAAATGTTGTTGATATAGATAGGTTAAATAATTTTGTAAAAGAGAATGAATCTAAGAAAGTAGCAGTTATAGGTGGAGGATATATAGGTGTTGAGGCTGCTGAAAATCTTAAAGAAGCAGGCTATGAAGTTACATTAATAGAAGCTATGCCACAAATTTTAAAGCCGTTTGATTATGATATGGTGCAAATATTACATAAAGAAATGATGGATAAGGGAGTTAACTTAGTATTAGGTGATAAGGTAACTGGATTTACTGAAAATCAGGTACTTTTAGAGTCAGGAGAAAAAATAGAAGCAAGAACAGTTGTTATGGCTATAGGGGTTATTCCAGAAGTCAAACTAGCTAAGGAGGCGGGACTTGAAATTGGCGAAACAGGTGCTATTAAGGTAGATCATAATTATAAGAGCAATGATAATGATATATATGCTGTAGGAGATGTTATAGAGGTATTTAATCCATTAATAGGTGAAATGACGAAAATATCTTTAGCAGGGCCAGCACAAATACAAGCAAGAGCTGTAGCAGATAATATTAATAATATACCAGTTAATAATACTGGATTTATAGGATCATCTGCAATAAAAGTATTTGATTATAATGGAGCTTCTACTGGATTAAGCGAAGGTCTTATTAAAGCATTAGGCATGAAGATTAATTATGAAGTGGTTTATTTAATAAATAATGAAAAGGTAAGCCTTATGCCTGGAAATAATCCAGTTCACTTTAAGCTTCTATTTGAAGTTCCAACAGGAAGAATCCTAGGTGCTCAAGCAATAGGTAGAGGTGAAGTTATTAAGAGAATAGATGTAATAGCAACTGCTATATCTCTTGGAGCAACTGTAGAGCAATTAAAAAATATTAATCTTTGTTATGCACCACCATTTGGTACTGCTAAGGATATAGTTAACTTTGCAGGATATATTGGATCTAATCTTCTAAGAAAAGATTTTAAGCAAGTGAGGGTAGATGAGGTAAGAGAGTTATTAGAATCTGGAGCAAAAATCATAGATGTTAGAGAAAAAGGTGAGTATGATAGAGGTCATATAAAGGGCGTAGAAAATATTCCATTTAGTGAAATTAGAAATAGAATTAATGAAATTCCTAAGGATAGACCAGTATATGTTCATTGCAGAACAGGGCAAAGAAGTTACAATGTAGCTTTATTACTTCAGCATTTAGGATTTGAT
>NZ_JBOFYU010000281.1:0-4598 GCF_051654825.1 Clostridium sp. | reverse complement strand
ATTTTATTTATAAAGGATGGAAAAATATTTAGTGAGCTTGTAAGAGGAAATGATACTAGAAAAGAATTCTTTAATAAGATAATAGAAGTTATAACTCTTCTTGGGGGGGATGACAATAATGTATTCTAAAATTGCTATAGGAAATGTAAGAAAGAGCTTTAAAGATTATACAATATATTTTTTAACACTTACTTTAGCAGTTTGTATATTTTATAGCTTTAATTCTATAGAATCACAAAAGGCTATTATGGAAATGAACGCAGCAGGTAAGGAATATACTGAAATGTTAATACAAACTATAGGATATATATCTGTCTTTGTATCAGTTATTTTAGGAAGCTTAATTTTATATGCCAATAATTTCTTAATTAAAAGGCGTAAAAAAGAATTAGGAATATATATGACACTAGGTATGGGGAAAAGTAAAATATCTAGAATATTAATTATAGAAACTATTTTAGTTGGATTTATATCTTTAGTTAGTGGACTTTTATTAGGTATAGTAGCATCACAAGGATTATCGGTATTTACAGCTAAGCTTTTTGATGTAGGTATGAGTGAATATAGCTTTGTAATATCTATGCCAGCAATGGTAAAAACAGTTTTATACTTTGGAATAATGTTTTTACTTGTTATAATATTTAATACATTTATTATATCTAAATATAAAATAATAGACCTTTTAACAGCAGGAAGAAAAAATGAAGACATAAAGTTTAAAAATCCAATTACTTATTTTATATCATTTATAATGTCTATAGTAAGTTTAGGTTTTGCATATAAATTAATATTAGATATAGGACTAGATGTTACAAATTCAAAATTTTTAATATCTATAGCTTTAGGAATATTAGGCACAATATTATTCTTCTTTAGTTTAGCAGGGTTTATATTATTTATAGTAAAGAAAAATAAAAAGGTGTATTTTAAAGGTTTAAATATATTTGTAGTTAAACAATTAAATAGTAAGATAAATACTAACTTTATATCTATGGCTTTAATATGCTTAATGTTATTTATAACTATGTCTGTATTATCTACAGGAATAAGCTTTAAAACAGCATTAGAAGGCGGATTAAAGGAAGCAACTCCATTTGATGCTAGTGCAGTAATGTTTATTCGTGATGAGGATGGAATAAAAACAATAGAAGAATCATTAAATAATCTCCAGTTTTCTTTTGATGATGGAGAAAGCTATGTTTATTATGACTTATATGATTCAAATTTAAGCTTACAAGAAATGTTTGGAGATGGAGTAAGTGAAAAAGGTAGAGAAGCTTTAGGAAAATTATATTATAACGCAAATGTTATGAAGTTATCTCATTATAATGATATTAGAGCATTAGAAGGTAGGGAAAATATAGAATTAGGAGAAAATGAAGCTTTATTATTAAGTAATATGAACGAAACAACTGTATTAGAAGAATATTTAAAAAATAATAAGACAGTAAAGTTAAAAGATAAAGATTTATTAATAAAAGACAATAAAATACTAAAAGAAAATATTCAAACTAGCTATATGAAAAATACTTTTCCTACTTTAGTAGTAAATGATGAATTAACAAATGGATTTGAAATTAGAGATAATGTATTAAATATAAATTATGATGAAAGCAATAGAGAAAGATCAGAAGAAAAGTTAACTACATTATTTACAAACTATAGAGTTGGAAAAGTAGATTATGATAAGGTAGGATTTATTAGTGGATATACAAGAGATCAAATATATGCTGAAAATAAAGGTAGTACAACTACAATTTTATTTGTTGGAATATATTTGGGAATTGTTTTCTTAATAACAAGTATGGCAGTATTAGCGCTTCAACAATTATCTGAAGCAAGCGATAGTATTGATAGATATAAGTCACTTAAGAAGTTAGGTGCAAATAATAAAATGATAAATAAAACTATATTTACTCAAACTTTTATGTATTTTGCACTTCCTATAACACTAGCATTAGTTCATTCTATTGTTGGAATAATGGTTGCCAATGATTTTATAGCAATGTTTAATAAGCCTGATATAGGAGCAAGTTCAATAATTACTGCTTTAATATTTATAGTAGTTTATATAGGATATTTCTATGCAACATATACAGGATATAAAAATATAGTTAAGAGTAATCTATAATTTAAAATATTGAAAACACTTAGTAAAAATTACTGGAGTATCTTTAATAGATAGAGTAATTTATCTAGGTGTTTTTGTTTAATAAAATTTATGTGTTATATATTTACCTGATGGCTAACCGTTGTAAAATTCCCTTATCTTTAGGTGTGAGTTGACAAGGTTCATTCCAGTAGATAACTAATTTATAACCTTTAGATTGAGTTAAAAATCAACTTAAAGCTAAAAAGTCTGTTTATTTTAAATATTAAGGGGAAAAATTTAGATATTATGTTAATATAGAATAAAATAGTTGGAGGTAGACATATGAAGGTAGAATTAAGTGATGTAATGGAAGCTATAGAATTTGAAGGTGAAGTTTTAACACATTATTATAATAAGAAAACAGGTGTAATTATTTATTTAGAAGATGAAAGTTCAGCTAATTATAAGGCTGAAGATATAAATAATATAGAAAGCTTTGAAGAATGGGAAAGAGAACTAATAACAGCTTTACATGATTTAAAGGCTAATCCAGAGGATTATATTCAATTACCATGCGTAGATGAAATAAATGAATATAATATGCTTAAGGAATTTTCAAAGGATATAAGTGATGATAGCTTAACTAGTTTAATAGGTGATTCAAATGGTGGAGAAGATGAAATAAGAGAAATAATTGAGCAAATAAGAAAAATAGGTAAGATAGAAGAATGGTATGATTTTAGAGAAGAAGCAGAATATAATTTAGCAAAAGAATGGTGCAACAAAAATAATATAAGTTACATAGAATAAAAAAGGAAACCATCACTAAATAGAGTAGTATTATTTAGTGATGGTTTATTAATTATGAAATCATTAAAGATTAAGTTTGTTAATTAAAATTGTTTAATAAATTCTTCCACTAAAGCACTAGCATTTTTAGCAGCTATTGGTAAGAACTCTTCATATGAAAGGTCAGCTTCACCATTTGCTTTATCTGAAATTGAACGAAGGATAACAAATGGAATTTCATTTAAGTAAGCAACTTGTGCCATTGCAGCACCTTCCATTTCAACTGCTGATACTTCACCAAAGTTTTCTTTAATTCTATCAGCTATAGCACCACCAGCAACAAATTGGTCACCTGATGCAATACGTCCTTCTTTAATAGTAAGACCAGAAATATTTTCAGCAGACTTCTTTGCAGTTTCTATCATTTTAGAATCAGCATTAAAGAATGTAATTCCTAATCTTGAAATTTCACCAAGTGGATCACCAAATACTGTAGTGTCAAAATCATGTTGAACAGCATCAGTAGAAATAACAATATCACCTTGGTTTAATTGTGGGTCAAGTGTACCTGCAACTCCTGAATTTAAAAGAGCAGTTACATCAAATTCATTTATTAATATTTGAGTACAAGTTGCCATATTAACTTTACCAACACCTGAACGAACTAAAACTATATTTTTTCCTTCAAATGTACCTTTATAAAAGTCCATACCTGCAACTGTTACAGTTTCTTCAACAGTCATTTTTTCTTTTAATAATTCAACTTCTTCTTCCATAGCACCTATAACTCCAAGAACCTCTTCTCCAGTTGTTTGAGAGCTTGTAACAGTTGAGTTACAACCTACGAAAGATGTTACTAGTATAACTAGCATAGCAAAAACTAATAATAATTTATTTTTCATTTGTAAATATCTCCTATGCACTGAATTTTAAAGTAACAGATAAAAGTTATATCTTGTTACAAACATATTTATAACATACATTAAATTAAAAATCAACACAAATATTCGGATTTATATTAAAAATAATTAAATTACTCAAGAAAATAAAAGATAATATACGTAAAAAGGAATTAATTAACATAAAAATGCAATTTGTATATTATATATAAATACATATATTTTAAGTTTTAGTAGTTGAATTATACTATTAAGACTATTGTTTTAATTTGTTTGAACAAGCTTTACTTATTTTATTTAGTTTATATAAGTAACATCACTGATGGAGGCTTTATTAATGAGAGAACTGAGTTTTTCGGAAAAATTTGCTTTAATATCATTAAATGGGAAAGAAAAAGCTAAAATAAATTCAGATAAGAAAGTAGTACTAAAATGCATTGCAGCTGCTAGTATAGTAGAGTTATATTTATCTGATAGCTTTGTTTTTGATGATGGAATTTTAAGTGTTACTGAAGACGATATAAAGCAACAAAGTATAAGTAAATATCAGAAGGTAGTATTAGATGGAATTTTAAAGAAAAGAAAAATTATTAATGATAAATTTATAATTTGTATTAATGAAGTAGTTAGTTTACGCTGTAAGACTTTAAAAAATATAGAAAGTCTTTATATAAGTACTTTCTATAACATTAATTGCATAGAGGAAAAGTCTATTTTACTAAATGATTACACATCAAAGAAAGATAAGGAGGATTTATTTAAGTATTACAATACTAAAGAAGAGTTTTATTTAAGTTTGATAAATGAGTTAAGATATG
>NZ_JBOFYU010000280.1:0-4064 GCF_051654825.1 Clostridium sp. | reverse complement strand
CTATATATTTTAATATTTTTTATAATTAATGTCAATAAGTTTATTTTATCTGATTATATCTTAATAATTAAAATGATTTTACTACAAATTTTAAGATTTATTTTTAGTTATATGGGTATTTATTTATTATTACAACTTGAAATATAGTGTAAGTAATTAGATAGTATTTATAGTATTTTAAATATACTCTTATAATCTATATAAAACTTGGAATACTAAATATATAGTTGTAAAAATTATAGTAATTGAAGTAGTTTATCATAGAATTATAGGAGTGTATATAGAACTATGGAAGTAGTTAAAGTAAAAACGGAAGATGCAAAGGAAAGATACTTTGTAGCAGATGACAATGGATTACCAATAGAACCTATATTAAAGTTTATTAGATTTAAAGACAATACTAGCTTTGCAAGGAATACTCTAAGAATGTACTGTCAGCATCTAAAACTTTACTTTGAGTATTTACAACAAAAAGAGTTAGATTTTCAAAAAGTAACTATTGATGATTTAGCCTTATTTGTTAATTGGTTACAAAATCCATACAAAAGTCTGAAAGTTATTCCTACACATCAAGTAGAAACAGCAAGAAGTCCAAGAACAGTAAATATTATAATTAATACTGTATTGACATTTTATGATTATATTTTAAGACATGAAGAATATAGTAACAACATTTCCGATAGGTTAAAGATGTTTGTGGCTACGCCAAGTAGGAACTTTAAAGGTTTCTTATATGGAATAGCACACGAGCAAAAGAAAGTAACAAGTAACATATTAAAACTAAAAGTTCCTAAATCTAAACCAAAGATATTATCTAAAGAAGAAATAGGAACACTTATAAGAGCCTGTAATAACCTTAGAGATAAGTTTCTATTAACATTGTTGTATGAAACCGGTATGAGGATAGGCGAAGCCTTATCTTTATGGATTGAGGACTTTGATATAAGTGATATGGTTATAGATTTACAAGACCGAGGGGAACTTGAGAATAATGCAGAAATAAAGACAGTATCAAGTCCTCGAAGAATAGATATATCCCAAAACTTAGCAGATATCTTTATGGAATATTTAGTAGAATATCACACAGAAGACGTTGAAACTAATCATATATTCATTAAATTAAGTGGAAGTAACAAATATAAACCTATGAATTATACTGATACAGATAATTTATTTAGGACATTAAAGAAAAAGACAGATATATATGTTACACCACACATGTTTAGGCATAGTTCATTAACATTATTAAGGATGGCTGGATGGCAACCTGAATTATTAAGAATAAGAGCAGGACATAAAAATATTTATACTACTTTAAACACTTATATACACCCTTCTGACGAAGAAATTACCAATGAGTTTAATAAAACTCAACCTAATTTAGATTTAGACATTTATAGCGAAGGGGATGAATAAAGTGAAAAATTTACAAGTGATAAAAAGTAATAAACAAAGTAAGTATGATGAAATAATTGATTATCTTAGTCAAGATGATGGATATTGGTTAGAAAATGATATTTGGAACATTAAAGATGGAGTTTTCCAAGACACCGAGTATAAGGTGAGTGTTAAAAATATCAAACTTGGCTTTATAAAAAATAAAGTTATCAAGAATGAGATTAAATATTACTTAGTTTATTCTCTAAAAAACAAATATCTTAAACTAAGTAAAATATTAAATGAGCATCAATATGCTATTGGTTATTTAATTAAATATATTGAAAAGTATTATCCTAATATAAAATCATTTTATGAACTTGATATGGATAATGTTAAGTGGAAATTATTTATGATTAATAGCGGGTTTTCATTAAATAACAAAGATGAAATTCATAATACGGCTTATCGTGGTATAGGTAATGAAGTTTCTTTGTTTATTAAAGATTTTTATGATGTTAGAGAAGAAACTGAAAAAGATATATGGTATTCAAAAAATATTCAAGGTGCTAAAATACCTGCAACTGGAGTTAAGGGTAGTTCAGTATCGCTAAACTTCAATATGATACCTCTATACTATAAAGATACGGTTAAACATTATCTTATAACGATAATAACTAAAAAATCATGGAGTCATTGCTATGAAACATTAAAACATATAAATTACTTCTTTAATATATTTTATAAAAATGGATATAAAGATGCTTTCTTGAAAGATATATCAAGGAAGGACATAGAAAAATATTTATATTGGGTTAATAATGACTTAAAAGATAGAAATAATCATTATAGAAGTAAATTCGTATCTTATATAAGAACTTTTTTAGAATATATACAAATGGCTCAATATGATAAAGCACCAGAAAAAGAAGTTTCGTTACTAATATTTCAAGACGATATTCCCAAAAGAGATACAATGTCAGTACAAGTTAAGACTGCTAAATTTATTCCAGAACCAATATTAAAACAATTAGATAATAATATTATGGATTTAGATAGACCTCAATTTATATCTATTTATATCCTACTTCGTGAAACGGGATGGCGTGGTACTGATATATTGAACCTTAGATATGATAATTGTTTAGAGCAAATATGGAATAACAAAGAAGAAAAGTATAACTATTATCTTTGTGGTGAAATAACTAAAACAGGTATAGCACAACTTAAAATACCTATAAGAGATAAGGTTGCTGAAATGGTTCAAAAGTCTATTGATAAAGCAAAAGAATTAAGTACAAACGAAAATAATCCTAAGAAGTATTTATTTAATACTTATAAAGGAAAGTTAAAAGGAAAACCATTAGCGAAAGCTACGCTTTTGTATACGCTTAAAAAGCTAATAGTTCAAAAAGATATTAGAGATGTTAATGGTGAGTTATATCACTTTAGACTTCATTCTCTAAGACATACAAGAGCTAAAGAATATGTAGAACAAGGTATGGGGATAAGTGTTATACAACAGATTTTAGGACATCAGAGTCTACAAATGACAGTTCACTATGCTACTGTATCAGAAAATATATTATATGAGAAATGGAAGAATACAGAGGATTTAGAATTATTCAAAGTTGATACTACAACTAATGAACTTATTGAAGTAGACACTTCTTCTGCCGAAGGTGAAAATCTTATTAGGTATGAATATGTTAAAAAGAATTTAGATGCTGTTAGAGTTCCATTCGGAGTATGTTTTAAGGCTTCTAAATTGCCTTGTAAACAACAGATAAACCATTGCTTAACTTGTGCAAGTTTCTGTACTACTGTTGAAAATATACCTGAATATGAAGAAGAAATAGAAAAGGTTAAGCAACAAATTGAAATCAGTAATAGATGCGGTAGAGAACTTTGGGCAGAAAAGAATAAACAGTATTTAAATATATTAGAGCAAACATTAGAAAAAGTTAAAGAACATAAATTAGTTCATAAGAATGGAAAGTCAAGGGAGGATATAGTTTAATGGCTGATAATACTAAAGGATTAAAAGAATATGCAAAACAAAGATCGCAAATGGCTTTAGATAAGGTTGATAAGGCTATTAGAGAACTCTCTTTGACAGAACAAAAAATTAATTTTAATAGTGTTTCTCAACTTAGTGGAGTGTCTAAGACATTCCTCTATAATAATCAAGAAATCAAAAAAAGAATTGAAGAACTTAGAGATAAGCAAGTAAGTAAAACTATAAATCAAAGAGCCAAATATGATAAAACATCAAAATCAAAAGATATTATCATAATGGCTAAAGATAAAAAGATAAAAGAATTAGAAGAAGAAAATAAAAAACTAAAAGAACAATTAGAAGTTGTTAGAGGTAAGTTATATGAAAAATTATAGACTACATAAATTATATGTAGTTTATGTGTAAAACGATTAAAATACAATATCGTGTTAGTCAGTACACGATATATTGCTTGGAGGTTTTGTAAAATGAAAAAATTTGAAATAAAGTTAAAAGTAGGAGCAGATAACGGGAACTCGGAGCAAGATATAATAATTAATGGAGTTCAATTGCAACAAGCGGATGTATACGGTAGAGTAATAGGAAAATTAAACTTAGAGGAATTGGATCAAGAGACTTTTGTAAATAATTTAGAAGATAATTTAGTAATAGGAATAGCAACTTCAAG
>NZ_JBOFYU010000279.1:0-3347 GCF_051654825.1 Clostridium sp. | reverse complement strand
TGGCTACACCGCATGTTAGTGGAGCGTTAGCACTATTAATTGAATGGTCTAAAAAAGAATTTGGAAGAACTTTAACAGAAACAGAGTTGTATGGTCAGTTGATAAAATATACAAAGACTCTTCCGCTAGCAAGAACATTACAAGGTAATGGATTGGTGTATTTAAATTTAGATAAAAACTAGGTTTTTGTGTAGATGGGGCCCGTGGATAGAGGTATTATATAGGTCTTCCTTCCGCCCTTTGGGAAAGTCGGTGCGACCTATATAATACCTCTATCCACTCCTAATCTACACAAAGACTCTGTATTAATATCAATAATAGTTTATTGATTATACAAGGTGGATAGGTTAACTATCCACTTTTTAATTTCAAGTATAAGATTATAGTTGAAAAAATGGAAATATAAGTATATTATGAGGAGGGATTTATATATAATTTAAATCTAATAAGGGGAGGTGGGTTACAAATGGAAGCTAAAGAACAGCGTAATTTAACTAGGGGGTTATTTATAACATATATTTGTATATTAATATGGATTCTTTTGTTTAAGATGAGCTTTTCTTTTAACGAGATTGACCACAATAGAAGCATTAATCTTATTCCTTTTTATGGTTCAGTAGTTGTTAATGGTAAAGTATATATTAATGAGATTATCAATAATATACTTGTGTTTGTGCCTGTTGGAATTTATATATGTATGTTAAAACAAAATTGGTCTATTATTCAAAAATCTTTAGTAGCTTTTATTCTTAGTTTTGGAATTGAAAGTTTACAATTTATATTTGCTATTGGAGCTACGGATATAACTGATATTATAGGGAATACACTAGGTGGAGTAATGGGGATAGGAATATTCTATTTATTCGCTAAGATATTTAAAAGTAAGGTTATTAGTATATTTAACATACTTGCTTTAGTTGCTACAGTAGGACTAGTCGGAATGTTATCGATTTCATTATACAATGAAGAAAATGATATTTTAGGTGATAATGATATTTCACCAATAGAAATAACTCTAAATTATACCGATACTATAATAGAACCTACTTATAATCCAAATAATTTTGATGATGAGTATACTGATATACCAGTTATTCAAACTTTAAATAGGGATAATACTTTGAATTTTAAGGTTATAAACCATAATTTAGAGAAGCTTAAAGTTGTAGAAGAGTATTATAACGTACTTATAGATAATAGCGGTATTATCGAAAAAGAAACTTATATTTTGAACAAATCAGAATCAAATGACTTTAAATTAGAAATTAAAAGAAGAAGTAAGATAAAAGATGAAAAGGCAGTGTATTATATTTACACAGATGAACTTAATACAAATTTTTCAGCTTTTCAAGTTGATTTTCTTTTAGATTAAAAAATATGAATACATTACAAATAATAAGCATTAAGACATACATATAGGTGGGGATTGAGCTGAATGAAAAACTAAAGAAAAATAATAAGTTTATAATATCGATATCTTTATTACTATTATTTTTAATATTTTTCTACTATAGGGTAGTTTTTGAAATAAGATATACTAGCGATTATGAGACAATGGGTATTATAACAAAAATGGAAATTGAAGAAGATGGTGAGGGTTTCAATAATTACAATTTAGAAATAACATATGAAGATAGTGAAAAAAACAAAGTAATAGATACACATTTAGTACATAAAAGTAGTACTGAATATAAAATTTTGGAAATATTAAATATTAATGTTGGCAGCGAAATAAAAATACAAACTGAAGAAGGTTTTGCTGAAGGCTTTCTTGGGAAAAGATTTCTTTTTTCAGAGATAACGAGTATATTAATGTACAATGAATAGGAAATTAAGGAAGCAAAGAGTATTGTAAAAAGTATTTTTAAAAGTGAATTTCCTTGGGTGGTGATGGAAGTTTAAATATATACTGATTGGAAGTGGGTTTTAGTTCGTAATAAAGAAAATGGCAAATGGAAGCTTGAAAAATAGGGGGCATAGTTTATTGAGATGAATATATTTAAATTAGCTGTATCTATTATATATTTTATTATTGGGATTGGATTAATAATTATATCAAAGTTTCTTCCAGATAAATATTATTTGAAAATGAGACGTAATTATAGAGTGTTGAATAGTTATAAGATTATAAAATTAGGAAGAATACTATCACTTTTTTCGGGGATTTGTTGGTTAATAATTAGTTACTTATTTTATAAGGATATAAATATTATTATTGTATTATGGATAAATATAGGAGGGTTAGCTTTATATAATATTAAATCTTATAGCTATATAGAAAAACATAGTGTATAACTTTAATATAATGAAAAGTAATTATACTTTTATATTTTATATATAAATAAAGATTTGAAAGGAAATAAATTAATGAATTTTAATATTATAAATAAAGATGACTGGAATAGAAAAGAATACTTCGAACATTATTTTTCTGAAATTCCATGTACATACAGTATGACTGTAAAATTGGATATTACTAAAATTAAAAACTCAAATAGAAAGCTATACCCAACAATGTTATATTTTATTACCAAAGTAGTAAATAGACACAGCGAGTTTAGAACTACTTTTGATATGGATGGAAATCTAGGTTTTTTTGATGAAATGTTACCATGTTATACTATATTTAATAAAGAAACTGAAACTTTTACTAATATATGGACAGAGTATTCTGAGAATTATGATGTATTTTGTAAAGCGTATGAAAAAGACATAGAAATGTTTAGTACTGTAAAAAAGATGATAGCAAAACCAGATATACCAGAAAATAATTTTCCAGTATCAATGATACCATGGACTACATTTGAGGGATTTAATTTAAATCTACAAAAAGGATATGAGTACTTATTACCAATTTTCACTATGGGAAAATATTATATAGAAAGCGGTAGGTATATTTTACCATTAGCAATACAGGTTCATCATGCAGTGTGTGATGGATTCCATGTAAGTCGCTTTGTAAATGAATTACAAGAATTAATAGAATCATAAGTTGAAATTTGTAGCTGAGTATTTATATACATTATGAGAAAAGGATGGGATTTTACAATTCCATCCTTTTTGAGTTTTATTAAATAACACAAGGTGAATCAATAGCTACTACTTTTTAGATTCAAATAAATAATTGTTACAAAGTATTTTTAAGGGGTAAGAATATATAGAAATTAAATTAATAATAGTTTAAAATATGAACTTGATTTAATACTACATCTAGTATAAAATATAAAAGTCGCTTACTATATATAGTGATTTTGAGTAACGTACGAAATCGTTGAAACTATTAGTTAAGCGAATTTTTTTATTAGAAAAACTAATTAGACATAAGGAGTTATTATGACTAAAACATT
>NZ_JBOFYU010000278.1:0-7064 GCF_051654825.1 Clostridium sp. | reverse complement strand
TCATTTATATATTCAGTATATTTGTAAGGAAAAACATATTGCTTTACACAATATTTTGTACCAAAGTAAGCTATTATAATAACTATTATAAATAATAGTATCTTTTTAAATTTCATATTCATCCCCTTACTAGCAAATTGTTCTTAAAAATTCTACAACCCCATCAATTTGACTTTTAGTTTTTAAGAGAGTGCTATTATTATCAATAATAATATCTGCATACTCCCTCTTCCTTTCTAATGGCATTTGAGAATTTATTCTATTAATAATATCTTCTCTACCTAATTTATCTCTTTCTTTAATTCTTTGCATTTGAGTATTATTATCTACAGAAACAAGTATCACATAATCCATATTTGTATGAAGGTCATTTTCAATTAATGTAGGGGCATCAAGAACTACTAGCCTTAACCCCTCTTTTTCATACTGATTTAATTTATCCATAATCTCATTTTTTATGTATGGAATTATTAATTCTTCATATTTCTTACGTTGCTTTGGAAATCTAAAAATGTGATTTCCAAATTCTTTTCTTCTAAACTCACCTCTCCAGTCAAAAAAACCTTCACCAAAGTTTATTCTAATTTTCTCATATATTTCGGGATATTTTTCTAAGACATCTTTTGATATCAAATCAGCATCAATAACAGTAATCCCCATATTAGCTAACATCTTTGAAACTGTACTTTTTCCCGAACCTATTCCTCCTGTTAACCCTATTTTTATCATAAATAAGCCCCCTTATTTAGCTTCGTACCAAGTTTTCCCTAAATTCATATCTACTTCTAAAGGTACAGACATTTCTAATACATTTTGCATTTCTTCTGAAACTATCTTTTTTACCTCTTCTAATTCATGTTCTTTTACATTTAATATAAGTTCATCGTGAACTTGTAAAATCATCTTACTTTCAAGTTTCTTTTCTTCAAGCTTCTTATATACATTTACCATTGCAAGCTTAATAATATCTGCTGCACTTCCTTGTATAGGTGCATTCATTGCTAGCCTATCCCCAAGAGCCTTAACAATTCTATTAGATGATTTTATTTCTGGAATAAATCTTCTTCTATTTAAAATTGTTAATACATAACCATTTTCTTTAGCTTCTTCTATTGCTTTATCTAAATATCCTTTAATTTTCGGATATCTATCAAAATATATCTCCATATATTCTGCTGCTTCTTTTTTAGTTATTTTTAAATCTTGTGATAAGCTAAAATCACTTATTCCATAAACTATACCAAAGTTAACAGCCTTTGCTCTACTTCTCATTAGTGATGTAACCTCATCAACTGGAATCTTAAATACTTCTGCTGCTGTTTTAGTATGAATATCGCTATGATGGTTAAATGCATCTATCATATTTTCATCTTCAGACATATGCGCTAACACTCTAAGTTCTATTTGTGAGTAGTCACAAGATAAAAGTGTATCACTTGCCTCCATTGGTATAAATACCTTTCTTATTTCTCTTCCCATTTCATGTCTTACTGGAATGTTTTGAAGGTTTGGTTCTGTACTTGATAATCTTCCTGTTGTTGTTACAGTTTGATTAAAGTTAGAATGGATACATCCATCTTTTCCTATAACATTTTTTAAACCTTCCACATAAGTAGAATTAAGTTTTGTTATTTGTCTAAAGTAAGTTATCTTTGGTATTATCTCATGCTTATCTTGAAGCTTTTCTAGAACTTCTGCATTAGTTGAATAACCTGTTTTAGTCTTTTTAATAACAGGTAAGTCTAACTTTTCAAATAAAATTTTTCCAAGTTGCTTTGGAGAGTTAATATTAAATTCCTCTTCTGCAAGACTAAAGATTTCCTTTTCTGTTCTAGCTATATCCTTTTTAAATATCTCTGCAAGCTCATCTAGCTTATCCTTGTTAACATTAAATCCTAATGCTTCCATAGATGATAAAACAAAAATTAATGGATGCTCAACTTTATAGTATAACTCTTCCATGTTATCTGCTTTTATTTTATCTTTTAAGATATTATAAAGTTCTTCAAGCTTTGAAACTAGTCTCCCCTTTAAAACTATCCCTTCACCTTCTATATCTTCACCTAAATAATCATTAGCTAAAATATTTATATCGTAAGCTCCTTTAGCAGAGTCTACTAAATAAGCTGCTATGGCAGTATCAAAGTCAAAACTATTTAAGTAAATCCCTAATTTCCTTAATGCTGTTACTAAATTCTTTCCATCATGAATTACTTTAACTATATCTTTTGATTCCATTATTTCTTTCAATATTTCTATTGCTTGTGATCTATCTTCATTAAGTATTTCTTTTAATTTTATTACAAAAGCCTTTTCATTATGATAAATACTTAAACCTTCTAATTCAAGCTCAGAATAATTTGATGGATTTATAGCATCATATGTAACATAAATCTTTTCTTTTAAAAGACTTAATATATCATTAAATTTAGAAATACTATCTACTTCTACTACATCAACTGTATCTACTTTTTCTTCACTTTCTTCTAAACCATCATTAGGTAATTTGCTTATAATTGATTTCATTTGAAGCTTTAATAAAAGTTTTTTAACTTTATCCTTATTATAAGCTTCTTGACTTAATATTTCATCAAGATCAAAATCAATTGGAACTTCTGTCATTATAGTTGCAAGCTTTTTACTAAATATTGCTTGTTCACTAAAGTTTTCTAAGTTTTCCTTTAACTTTTTACCCTTTACATTTTCTATATTTTTTAGCACTTCTTCTACAGAACCATATTCTTGTATTAATTTATAAGCTGTTTTCTCTCCCACTCCTGGAACACCTGGAATATTATCTGATTTATCTCCCATAAGTCCTTTAACATCTATAAATTGAGTAGGCGTAACTCCAAATTCAGCTATAAATGTTTTTTCATCATAAATAGCTATATCAGTGACCCCTCTTTTATTAATAACAACATGAATATTTTCTGATGCCAGTTGAAGAGCATCTCTATCTCCTGTAACTACATAAACTTCTATTCCATTTTTTTCAGCATACTTTGCTAAAGAACCAATTATATCATCAGCTTCAAATCCATCTATTTCATAAGTATTAATAGCTAATAATGATAATAATTCCTTTACTAATGGAAATTGCTCTGCAAGCTCAGGTGGCATCTTTTTTCTTCCTGCCTTATATTCATCATACTCCTTATGTCTAAAAGTTGGTGCCTTTCTATCAAAAGCAGCAACTATTGAGTCTGGTTTTAACTCATCCTTTAATTTAAATAGCATATTGGCAAAACCATATACTGCATTAGTATGAACACCTTCACTTGTTGTTAGCTCAGGTACTGCATAAAATGCTCTATGTAAAAGAGAGTTTGAATCTAGAATAAGTAATCTTTTCATATTTTCCTCCAAATTAAGGTTTTAACGCCTTAGGTTTTTATCTTATTAAATTATACTATTATTTTTTCCTAAAATCATTAATAACAAACTAAAAAATACTTAAATCTAACTCATCTGACAAATCTTTTATAACATGTAAGCCAGCTATACTATTTCCTTTTTCATCTAATGATGGTCCAAATATTCCTATTCCATATCTTCTAGGGACTGTAGCTAAAACTCCACCACCTACGCCTGATTTAGCTGGAATACCTACATGGACTGCAAATTTTCCTGAAGCATCATACATACCACATGTAACCATAACAGTTTTTACTATTCTACATACTTCTCTTGCCATTAACCTTTCATTGCTCCATGGAGTTACACCATCATTGGCTAAAACTGCTCCAAACCTTGCTAAATCCCTTGCTGTAACTTCAATAGAACACTGCTTAAAGTAAAGATCTAAAATATCTTCAACATCACCTTGAAGCATACCATTCCCTCTCATAAAATATGCTAATGCTCTATTCGTATCACCAGTTGCCTTTTCTGATAAATACACTTCTTCATTTACTGTAATATCGTTGTTATTAGTAGCAACCTTTATAAAGTCTAATATTTTTTCAAATTTTTCTTCCTTTGTTTCTCCACCAATTAATGATGTTGTAACTATAGCTCCAGCATTAACCATAGGATTATATGGTTTTTTTGCATCAGTAGCCTCTAAGTTTACTATTGAATTAAATCCCATTCCTGTAGGTTCAACATTAACCTTTTTAAATACATTGTTTCTTCCATTATCTCTTAATGCCAATATTAAAGTTACAACCTTAGATATACTCTGAATTGTAAATTTCTTATCACATTCACCTGCCGAAAATTCTTTTCCTTTTAAATCAACGACACAAACTCCTAAATCACTAGGATTTGCTTCTAATAATGCTGGTATGTAAGAAGCAAGCTTTCCATCATTTCCATACTCTCTGTTTTTTTCTACTAGTGTATCTAATAAATTAAACATATACTTCACCTCATCTTATGTTATCTTTAGTATTCTCTAAACTCGAATATTTTTATTATAGTAATAATTATAGATAGTTACAAGAAAAAATAACTAATACATAAAATACTGGACTGTTTTGGAATATTATGAGAAAATTGAAACTATACTAAATATTTAAGAGGTGACATACATGGATATGAATCAAATGTTAAAAAAATATGCTAAACTTGCAGTAAAAACAGGTGTAAATGTACAAAAGGATCAAACTACAATAATTAATTCACCAATTGAATGTGCTGAATTTGCTAGAGCTATTGCTGAGGCTGCTTATGAAGCAGGTGCAAAAGATGTTGTCGTTCATTATGGAGATCAAAAATTACAAAGAATAAAGCTAGAACATGCCTCATTAGAAACATTATCTTATGTTCCTGAATGGGTTGCTGAATCATATAATTCTTATGCAAGAACTGGAGCTAACGTTATTTCAATCTCTGCTGCTAATCCTGACGCCTTTAAAGGTATTCCTATGGAAAAGATAGCTACAATGCAAAAAGCTCGTCAAGTGGCTCTAACAGAGTTTTATGAATATACAATGTCAAATAAAATTAGATGGACTATAGTTTCAATTCCTACTGAAGCTTGGGCCTTAAAAGTATTCCCTAACGAAACTCCTTTAGATGCAATGAATAAATTATGGGAAGTTATTTTCAAGGTAGTAAGACTTGATAAGGAAGATCCTATAGAAGCATGGAAGCAACATAATAAAAATCTAAGAGAAAAATTAACTTTCTTAAATGAAAAGAATTTTAAAACTCTTCATTTTAAAAACAATAATGGTACAGATTTAACTATAGAATTACCTAAGGGTCATATTTGGTTAGGCGGTTCAGAAAACTGTGCTAACGGTTTAGAATTTAATGCAAATATGCCTACAGAAGAAGTTTTCACTTTACCTAAAAAAGATGGTGTTAACGGTACTGTAACTTCATCAAAACCTTTAAGTTATGGTGGAAATTTAATTGATAATTTCTCACTTACATTTAAAGATGGTAAGGTTGTAGATTTTTCTGCTGAAAAAGGCGAAGATGTATTAAAAGGATTACTAGATACAGATGAATCTTCAAAATATCTTGGTGAAGTTGCATTAGTTCCTTTTGATTCACCTATTTCAAACTCCAACTTAATTTTCTTCAATACTTTATTTGATGAAAATGCTGCTTGTCACTTAGCTTTTGGTAAAGCTTACCCTATTTGCATAGAAGGTGGAACTGAAATGTCTAAAGAAGAGCTTGAAGCAAATAATGTAAATGTATCATTAACACATGAAGACTTTATGATTGGTACATCTGATTTAGAAATTACAGGGATTACTTATAATAATGAGTCAGTTAAAATATTTGAATCAGGAAACTGGGCATTTTAAATAGTAATAAATTAAATTCATTTACTTATTGAGTTATAAATAAGTTTTAAGATACTATTATTTTATAATAAAAAATCGAGCATTTTGCTCGATTTTTATTTTTTCTTTATAAATCTAGATTAAATGCTTTTATCTTAGCTTCTATCTTCACATTTAGGTTTATCTTTACCTAATTTTCTAGATTCCTTTGAATATCCTACTTCATCAGCTGTTTCCACTTGCATTTTTTTTACTTCAGCCTTTGTTTTTTGTCCTGCTTTTTTATTGTCCTTTGAATTTTTATTATTTTTATGAGACATAAAAACACCTCCTTATCACAACATTATTCTGTGATAATTTGGTGTTTTTATTCTGGTATTATTATCTATAAGATAGCTTCTAGATTTTTTCTAATTTCTTTTATAAATTCAAATGAATTTAATTCTTTTATATCTTCAATAGTTGAAAGACTAGCTAAATCCTTAGTCATATAACCACTATTTATCGTATCTAATGATGCCTTTTCTAATTTATCAGCAAAACTTATAAGCTCTTCAATATTATCAAGCTCTCCTCTTTTTCTTAAAGCTCCAGTCCAGGCAAATATAGTTGCAATTGAGTTTGTAGATGTTTCTCCACCCTTTAAATGTCTATAATAATGTCTTTGTACTGTTCCATGAGCTGCTTCATATTCATAATACCCTTCAGGTGATACTAGTACAGAAGTCATCATTGCTAAAGAACCAAATGCAGTTGCAACCATGTCACTCATTACATCTCCATCATAGTTTTTACATGCCCAAATATATCCACCTTCTGATTTAATTACTCTTGCTATTGCATCATCTATTAATGTATAGAAATATTCTATACCTAATTCTTCAAATTTTGTTTTATATTCATTTTCATATAATTCTTCAAAAATATCCTTAAAGGTATGATCATATTTTTTAGATATTGTATCCTTTGACGCAAACCATAAATCTTGCTTAGAATCTAATGCAAAATTAAAGCAGCTTCTAGCAAAGCTTTCTATAGATTTATTTTTATTATGCATTCCAAGAACTATTCCTTCTTCTTCAAAATTGTAAATTAATTCTCTTTTTTCACTTCCATTTTCTCCAGTGAAAACTAATTCAACCTTACCTTTTTCTTCAATTTTCATTTCAACATCTTTATAAACATCACCATAAGCATGTCTTGCAATTGTTATGGGCTTTGTCCAATTACTTACGTAAGGTTTAATTGACTCTACTGTTATAGGCGCTCTAAAAACTGTCCCATCTAGTATTGCTCTTATTGTACCATTTGGACTTT
>NZ_JBOFYU010000277.1:0-8616 GCF_051654825.1 Clostridium sp. | reverse complement strand
ACTTATCTGATGAAGGTTTAACTCCACCTTGTAATTTACTTGCAACATATGATATATCATAAGCATCAATTAATCCATTTCCGTTTAAGTCAGCCATTGAAACATAATCCCAATCTGAATCAACAGTAGATAATCCTGTATAGTTTTGAAGGAATACTAAATCACCTTCTTCTATAGTTCCAGAATTGTTCCAGTCACCGACTACTTTACCATTAGTCCCCTCAACTTTATATGGTCTAAATTCTCTCATAGTAATGAAGTTACCAATAGATTCTTTTGTGATAATTTTAAAGTATCTAGCTTTTAATGGTTTATCGAATTCTATTGTTTTAACTTCTCCATCAGTTGACCAAGCAGGATTTCCTGAGTCTAATGCATTACTAAATACTTTTTCATAAGTAACGCCATCTAAACTACTATAAATTTCTGCTCTTTTAACTGATCCATTTCCACCTTTTCTAAATAAAAGTTCTAGTTTCTCAAGATCATAAGCCAGTTTCATATCTATGATTACAGGTTTATCAATAGCGCTTCCTGATGAATGGAATTGTGAACTATCATCTCCATCTACTGCCTTATCAGGTGAATCACTACTCCAGTTTCCTTCTGTCCATGTTACTTCCATTCCTTTAGGAACATTTCTATATGGATCTAATGAAGTTCTTGGAGAAATTACTTCAGTCCATTCTGAATACCCATCAGCACTTACACTTCTAACTCTATAATTATAAACTGTATCATAATCTAAGTTAGAATGATGGTAACTATTAGTTGGGTTATTTTTATATATTGTTCCATTAATTTCTACATCATATGAAGTTGCACCTTCAACAGCATCCCATGTTAAATCAATACTTGTTGGAGTTATTAAATCTTCTGGTGCAGTAAAGTTTGAAGGTGTTTGCATAGCATCATTTACTTCATTCTTATCTAACTCTTGAGTATTAACGAAATCGCTAACTGTTAATTCTACTTCATTTTTAGTTACATCAGTCTTATCTACTTTTACATAAACTTTAGGAGTTGTTGTTATTTCAACATCTGCAAACTCTGATCCCTCTGATGAATATTTGTTTAAGTTTGGTGATTGGTCATAGAAGTACATATTAGTTCCAGAATTATATTCTTCTAAAGTTGAAGCTTCTGTTAAAGCAACATTACTTCCACCAACTTTAACTCCTAGTTCTGATGGCTTTTCACTTACATTAACTACAAATTCTGTAGTTCTTTCAGTAATCATTCCATCATAACTTCCAGTTAATAATCCTGTTTTAATAACAGCTGTTCCTTTTCCTGTTTTAGGAGCAGAAGAAGTAATTAGAGTAGTTGCTGATTCACCTAATTCATAATCAGTAGTTAAACCATCATCTTCATAAACTTCAAAGCTTGTATCTCCACTTGGATATACTTCAAATTTACGCTCACCTCTATTTATATTTTCAGGTGTATTGTTTTCATTAGCCATTGGAATAATTGCCCCATTCTTTATGAATAAAGGTAATTTCCATACTGGAGCCTCAAAGTTATTTAATACTCCTCCACCTCTATAGTGTTCTCCTGTAAAGTAATCTATCCAAATTTGTTCTTCATCTGGAAGATATATTCCATTTCTAATATCATTACCCTTAGAATCAGTAGCAGTTTCTTCATATACAGGAGCTACTAACATATTTGGACCCCACATATATTGATATTCTGTATCTGTTCCATAAGTATATGCATCTGGATATTCAAGCATCATAGCTCTAATCATTGGCATACCAGTGTTTGTTGATTCATTAGCTATACTATAAACGTAAGGCATCATTTCACCTTTTAACTTAAGATACATTCTGTTAATTGAAGTATAAGGTTCATCAAACACATATGGATTTTTAGCATTGCTTCCCCATCCATCCATATCTAATTGAATTGGTGTAAATGCTTTCCATTGGAAATCACGAGTTTGAATTATTGGCTTATTACCACCAAATATACCATCCATATCTGATCCTACATTTGGATTACCAGATAAACCTGATCCTATATATGTTGGTATATGGAATCTAATATATTCCCATTCTCCACCATATTGGTCTCCTGACCATAAACCAGCATATCTTTGAGTTCCTGCCCAGCCATCTAGTGAAACAATAAATGGTCTTGCTCTATCTACTGAGTTATTTCTAATTCCATCAAAAGCTTGTCTTACTGAGTTAAGTGCAAAGGAGTATCCAGGTCCAACCCATGCAACGTCAGTTTTAACAGCATTAGTTCCGGCTACACCAACTTCCTTATCTATATCTCTTTCTAAATAAGCTTCTTGGCTTCCTGTTGGTTTTAGTTGACTTTGAGTCCAAAGACCTGATTGTATTCCCTTACTCTTTGTATAATCTACAAATTCTTTTAAGTTTGCAATATTTCCATCTATTGAATCTTCTCTACCATACCCACAACCATATCCATCATTTGGCATGAAATATCCAAGTGGCATGTCGTTATCAATGTGTTTATCTAAAACATTTTTAGCATCAACCATTAAAGTTTCTTGACGATCAAACCCTGGTTTTGGTGTTTGTGACTCTTGTCCAGTTTCATCGTTTATCCAGTCACGTGAATAACAGTTTAGATGTCCTAAATAGAATCCATACTCAGGCATCATAGCTGGCTTACCAGTTAATTCATGGAATTCACTTATAATATTATTTGGTTTTTCATCTACAAAGTAATATGCATCAAATCTTTTCTCTTCATGTGATGTAGTTACCTTACCTTTTTCAGTTGATGAAAAAGCATATTTTCCTGGCTTAAATGTATGTCTCATTGCTCCATAACCGTTAGTTGACCAATAGAATGGTGTTGGACTTGCTACCCCTCCATCAACCCAGTTGTTTTCATTTTTAACGTTTATTGTTTTTCCTTTATGTGAGAAACGTCCATTTTGCATTCCTCCACCATAAAAATACTCTTCGTCGTTAGTTTCTAAAGTTTGAACTGTCTCATTGTTTTTATATTTTAAAGCTTCCGCTTCTTTCCAAAGAGTCTCTCCAGTTTTCTTATTTACTAACTCCATTTTACTTGTTGCTTTTTCTACTCGTAATTCAACTACTTCTGTAGAAATAGTTAAAACGTCACCATCTACTATTGTTGGAATAGAACCTGCATAATCTTCATCTGCCTTTTCTCTAATAGTCGTTGTGTGATCTTTACCATTTGGTGTTGGGTCATCTTGGAAATTCCCTTCTGGATCCATATAAAGACGGAATGTATTGTCTTCTAAGAAAGTTAATCTTACACTTTCTCCTGTAACCATTTCAATTGTAATCTTGTTACCTGATTGTTCGAAGCTTTCTACCCCGCCTAATTGTCTAAACCCACCATTTCTTGTTTCAATACTATCATTTTCAACTTCATTAGTCATTGCTAATAAAGGTTCAGCAAAAATTGGACTTGCTGACATAAAGAAGTTTGTTGCAACCATAGTGCTTAATGTTATTGCTGCAATTTTTTGAATTAACATTTTTCTTTTCATTAAAATCCTCCACCCTCTGTAAAGCTTTTCTCTAAAATGTAAAAATTAAGACTATTTATTTCATTTTCTCTCTAACACCCCTAATATTTTACATTTAAGTATATTTTATTAATTTTTTCAATATTTGTCAAATATTTTCCTTAATTTGTTTGTATATTTATTTCATAAATTATATTTTGATAATTCTTTTAAAGAAAAAAGAGCTATAAACTTGTATCTATAGCTCTTTTACAACTATTAACTCAAACCTTGTTGAAAATTAAAAATATCTAAGGGGTTATATTTATTATTAATATTTTTTAATTTAAATAAATTTTCTCCATAATATTCTTTTTTATAAGATTTAAGAGGATATATAGGAAAGTTTATATAACTACCTGTAGTTATTTTCTTAATAAATTTAAACTTGCACATTACCCATTCTTTATTTATTTCAGCATACTTAGAATCTTCCCAAATGGATTGAATACCTATAATGAAATTAGAATCACGATAATAAAAGGCTGTTTCTTCCTTTCCTTTATCCTTTACAGCCCCTCCTAATCCATAAAAAGTTATACCTACAAATACTGACCCTTGTGGCCTAACACTTATTATCTTAGCCATATCTATAAGTTCATTATAGTTATATATCCTATCTGAAAATCTACCTGTAGACTTAAATTTTTCACTACTTGGATATCCATTTTCTACTTCCCTTATCGCTTCTATAAAAGTGGTGTATTTAAAATTACTTTCTGCTTTTGGTAATACTAAAAAGTCTTTTAGAATATCTTCTATTTCTTCCTTGTTTCCATAAAAAAGACCAAAAATATAAGATGCTACACCTTCATCAACTGAATTATAAAAACTTGCTCTCATATTAGCTCTTCTATCTAAATCAATATATAACTGTTGAAATTTATCCATTATTACAACTTGTTCGTCACTATTGATATCTTTATAATAGATAGAAAATAAAGTTACATTGTTAAATTTAGGTGGAAGGTTATACTTAATTTTATATACAATACCTAAGTTTCCACCACCTACTCCTCTTAAAGCCCAAAACAAATCTTTATTTATATTTTTATTAGCAACTATGCATTCACCTTTATAATTTATTAGTTCAAATTCAATTGCATTATCACAACCTAGTCCAAATAATCTAGATGATAATCCCCAGCCTCCTCCTAAAGTATAACCTACAACACCAACAGTCGGGCAGGTTCCTCCTGGAAATGGATATCCCTTATTTCCTAAAAATTCGTATAGTTCACTATTTTCTACTCCACATTCTATTTCTACAGAGTTTTCAGACTTACTGAATTTAATTTTCTTTAATAAACTTACGTCAATTACAACTAAGTTGTTTCCTGTTGAAAAGCCTTCATAATTATGTCCGCCAGACCTTACTCTAAATTCAATATTGTTTCTTATACAAAATTTTAAAGCTAAAGCTATATCTCCTTTATCAGTGCAATACAAAAAGGCTAATGGATATTTTTCAATTGCCCTATTCCATTCTTGTCTAACTACATTATATAGACTATTTTTTCTAGTAATAATTTCGCCTTTAAAACCTCTAATACAAAAATCCATCATTATCACAAACTTTTATTTATGAATACTTTCTATAATTTATAATATGTTGTAGCCTTTATAATATTTCTTTTAAATATTAAAAGCTCCTAAATCAGAATTTAATCTAATTTAGGAGCTTTTATAAATCTAAAAATTAATACTTAATATTACTTTTAAATTTTCTATTCTTTATTATCTAATTTATGTTCTACTACCCATGCATCTAATTCTTCTTCTGTAGTAATTCTTGGTAATTCAGATTTAACTTTTCCTTTATTAACAAAATATACTGAAGGTGTAGAATCAAAACTATCAAAAACTGTATTTATCTTTCTTCTATTATTTTGTATTTCTTCCTTTGTAGTTCCTTCATAATCTAATACTACATCAAAAAATGTAGCACCATGTTCTTCTAGATATGGAGTCATAATACTCTTTAATTTTCTACAATCATTACACGTTGTTTGTGTAAACATAACGGCAAAGGTATCCCCATCTTCTACCTTTTGAAGGGCATCATCTAGGCTTATTTCAACAATCTTTCCACTAGATGTATCTCTTTCATAGCTTCCTGCACAACCAGTTAAACTAGTAATAATTAATGTACACGCTAATACCATTCCTACAAGCTTTTTAAACATTTTATCCTCATCCTTTCTTAATACCATTAACATAATAATATCATAAAAGATGCAGTCTTACGACCACATCTTTCATGTTTTTCTAATAAATGTTTACTATTATCAGATTTATTTAAATTTATTTTTTAGTTCTTATATTTACTGATACAGGTTTTGATTCTTCCCCATTTGAGTACTTAGCTGTAACCTTATATCCGTAAATTGTATTAGCTTTTAACCCTTCTTCTTTGTATTCAGTAGTTCCAGCTTTAACAGTAGCTACTTCTTTACCATCTTTGTAGATTACATATTCATCTAATCCAATAACTGAAGTAGGAATATCCCATGTTAAAGTAGCTGAATTATTTGTAATTTCTGTTGCTCTTAAATTAACTGGTTTTGAAACAACTATTTCTTCAACTTCTCCACCATTTCCAACAGTTACTTCATACTTAGCAGTAAAGTTTCCATCTGCTGTAGTTGCAACTATATTTGTCTTTCCATCTTTAAGACCTCTTAAATAGTACTTAACATCTGTTCCGTCATCTAGACGTATAACATCTACAATACTTGAATCTTCTGAAGAAATTCTATAGTAATCGTTAGTTGCTTTATCTGGAGTTACATTTGCAAATACAGGAGTTACCTTGTTTACATCTAAGTGACTTGGTGCATCTACAAATTCTATTCCTGTTATTTCTTCACCTAATTGCTCATAGAATTCTATTTCATTTACAGCTAATGTATGATTATCTGTACGTCCTTCTAAAGCAGTTATAACTATTTTATCAAATACTTGATTATTTAAATCATAAGTTGTAGTAATAGTATTTATATCTGAAACTTCACCTAATTCTGTAGCTACTCCATTTAAGTAACCAACAGCTTTTACTTTTTTCATTGAAGAACCATGAATTTCTTGACCATTAGCTCTATGGTATATAGTAAAGTTATCCATTTTCTTTGGCTCATTAAATTCAAATATCATTTCAAATGGAAGACTTCCCTTATCCTCTTGATCTGGTGAGAATATCCACTTAAGATCCATACGTGATGAATCATCACTGCTAGTTGTTCCATCTATTAATTTATTTAAGCCCATTCCTGTTTGTAATTGACTTTCATCACCTGAAACAGTAATGTTTTCTTTAACTATTTTATTAGTAGTTGGCTTTGGTGTTGGTAATTCTGAATCTGGACTAACTACATTAGCTATTGCATTTTTAGGCATTGTTCTACTATCAACTAAAATTGCATTTGTTAATAACATATCAAAATTAACATCAGCTTTAGCTTTTAAAGTAATTGTTGAAACAGTAGTTGTTCCACTTACTTTTGTGCTTTCTCCTATATTACTAAATACAGCATAGATAGCTTGATTTCCGTCACCATGAACTCTTGATTTTGAAAGGTTCTTCATTGAAGTTGTTGCTTCAGCATTTTCTGGAGTTCCTATTAATTCATACTTAGATGCATCTAAAGGAATTTCAACACTAAATGCATTAACATCTGAAAGTCCAGTTCCTACTACATCAACAGTAAATGTTTCACCAGCTTTAATTTCAGTTTTACTTGGTACAAGCATTAATTCACCTGCAAGCTTGTCTTGAGTTGGAACAGCTCCATCTTCAAGCTTACTAGTTACATATGCTATATCATATGCATCAATTAATCCATTTCCGTTTAAGTCTGCCATTGAAACATAATTCCAATCAGAATCAACAGTAGATAATCCAGCATAGTTTTGAAGGAATGTTAAATCCCCTTCTTCTATCTTTCCACTATTATTCCAATCCCCTACAATTTGACCATTAGTTCCATCAACTTTATATGGACGGAATTCTCTCATAGCCATAAAGTTTCCTACAGCTTCTTTAACTACTATCTTAAAGTAACGAGCTTTAATTGGCTTATCGAAGTTTATAGTTTTTGCTTCTCCATCTGTTGCCCAAGCTTCATTTCCTGAATCCTTAGCATTTGAGAATAGTTTTTCATAATGAACACCATCTAAACTGCTATATATTTCTGCTCTCTTAACTGATCCATTACCATTTTTTCTGAATAATAATTCAAGTTTTTCAAGAGTATAAGATTTTTGCATATCAAATACAACTGGTTTATCAATAACATTTCCAGCTGAATGGAATTGTGAATTTGGATCTCCATCAACTGCATTTTCTGGAACTTCGTTGCTATAATGTCCTTCATTCCAAATAACTTGCATATCCTTTGGAACATTTCTATATGGATCTAAAGCAGTTTTTGGTGAAATAACTTCACTCCATTCTGAATGACCATCATTATTTACAGCTCTTACACGGTAGTTATAAACTGTATCATATTCAACATTAACATCAGTGAAGCTATTTTCTAAAATATTTTTATATATAGTTCCATCTATTTCAACATCATAAGAAGTAGCTCCTTCTACATTATCCCATTGAAGTCCAACTTGTGTTGCTGTTAATAAATCTTCTGGTGCATTGAAGTTTCCTGGAACACTTAAGTTTTCATTAACTTCATTTTTAGCTAAATCTTGTGTATTAGTAAAGTCTTTAATAGTTAATTGTACTGCATTTTCCTTTACATTAGTTTTATCAACCTTTACGTAAACCTTAGGTGTAGTAGTTATTTCTACATTAGCAAACTCTGAACCTTCAGTTGAGTATTTATTTAAGTTTGGAGCTTGGTCATAGAAGTACATATTTGTACCTGCATTAAACTCCTCTAATGATGATGCTTCTGTTAAAGCAACGTTATTTTCTCCGACTTTTGCTGATAACTCTGATGGTTTTTCACTTACATTTACTACAAATTCAGTAGTTCTTTCAGTTATCATACCTTCATATTCACCAACTATAGGTTCTACAGTTATTGTTGCAGTTCCTTTTCCAGTCTTAGGAGCTGATGAAGTAACATTTG
>NZ_JBOFYU010000276.1:0-10223 GCF_051654825.1 Clostridium sp. | reverse complement strand
AAATCAAATTGGAGCAGGTAAGGAAGAAGAAGCAAAAAGATATGGAAGAAAGTTTACTATACTGTCATTTATGATAGGAATAATATTAGGTATTTTAGTTTCATTACTTGCTACATCTATTTTAGGGTTATTTAATGTTTCAGAGGTGGTTAAAGAATATTCAACTATTATTTTAAGAATATATGGAGTATTTTACCCAATAAGAGTTGTAAACCTAGTATTAATAGTAGGAGTATTTAGGGGAGGCGGAGATGCAGGTTTTGCATTAAAAGTAGAAGCCTTTACTATGTGGCTTATAGGAGTTCCTATGGCATTTATAGGAGCAGCTATATTAGGATTACCTATATATCTAGTAATATTAATGGTAACAGCAGAGGAAGTAGTCAAATTTATTGCATCAATGATTAGATTAAGAAGCTATAAATGGGTTCATAATGTAATAGATAAAGCATCAGTAGTTTAATAATTTAAATTTATTATATATGGGGAGTAGAAAATGAAAACTTACAAACAAAGGAAAGCAGATGGAAGAATAGTAGTAACAAGGTTTGATAAAAATAGAAGTTATACAGAAGAGTATGCAAATATCCATGAATATAATAAAAAAATAAGTGATGATGGAATGTCAGTATTAAAAGTATTGATAGCACCGATATATTATCCAGCAAAGTTTGTCTTTTGGATATTATACATCATGATAAAGGGAATATATTGGGATTTACCAAGATTTATATATGGAAAAATTAAAAAATAAAATAACATAGAAGGTTATATAGCTTTAAAGTAAGAATTTAAATTACTTTAAAGCTATTTTATTTATAAATTTTATAAATGGATCTTTATACTGGATTGATTAGATGGGATTTGGAGCTGTTCAAGGAGATATAAAGTTAGTAAAATAAAAAACGCCAATTGATGAAACATAGTGTTTCTACAATTGACGTTTTTCTTGTTAGTAAATGGTGCCGGCAGAGGGAATCGAACCCTCACGGTAAAACCGCATGATTTTGAGTCATGTGCGTCTGCCAGTTCCGCCATGCCGACGTAAATTTAATTAATATACTTATAGTAACATATAATTCTATAATTATCAATAACTAAATTGTTAAAGGTAAATTTATAAAAAAATAGTAATAAAAATCTTGTTTGGAAGGAAAAGTTCTGTTATTATATGTGTAGGAAGAATTTATCCCATAGGGATGGAATTTGACCCAGTTATATAAAAACTACATAAACTAGTAGGAAACTTATAACTACTGAGGGAGAATATAAATCTTAGATTTAGTTATTCAAACTTAATCTTATATTTAAATAATATAAGAGGTTCATATTAATTTAGGGAGGAATCAATGATATGATGTATTCAAGAGAAGTTGAAGAAATGTGTGTTGTTGCTAAAGGGCCTAATCATGGTTCAGCACCAATCCCTGTTGAAGGAAGATGGGTACAAGCTAGAGAAGTTAAAGATATTTCAGGTTTAACTCACGGTGTGGGCTGGTGTGCGCCACAACAAGGAGCTTGTAAATTAACATTAAATGTTAAAAACGGAATAATAGAAGAGGCTTTAATTGAAACTATAGGGTGTTCAGGAATGACTCACTCAGCTGCAATGGCTTCAGAAATATTACCAGGAAAAACTATATTAGAAGCATTAAACACAGACTTAGTTTGTGATGCTATAAACACAGCTATGAGAGAGTTATTCTTACAAATCGTTTACGGAAGAACTCAAACTGCTTTCTCAGAAGACGGACTTCCAATAGGAGCAGGTCTTGAAGACTTAGGAAAAGGATTAAGATCACAAGTTGGTACTATGTACGGAACTGTTGCTAAGGGATCAAGATACTTAGAAATGGCTGAAGGTTATATTACTAAAATAGCTTTAGATGCTGACAATGAAATCATTGGATACAAATTCGTTCACTTAGGAAGAATGATGGAAATGGTTGCTAAGGGAATGGAAGCTAACGAAGCTATGGAAAAAGCTACAGGCCAATACGGTAGATTCGACGAAGCTGTTAGAACTATCGATCCAAGACACGAATAATAAGTTGAAGGAGGACAAGTATCATGCCATTATTTGAAAGTTATGAAAGAAGAATTAACCAAATCACTCCAGTACTAGAAAAGTACGGAATGACTAAAATAGAAGATGCTAAGGCTGTTTGTGACGAAAAGGGAATCGACGTTTACGAAATCGTTAAGTCAACTCAACCAATCGCATTCGAAAACGCTATGTGGGCTTACATTTTAGGTGCTGCTATAGCAATAAAGAAAGGTTGCACAAAAGCTGCTGAAGCTGCTGAAGCTTTAGGAGAAGGATTACAAGCTTTCTGTATCCCTGGATCAGTTGCTGACGACAGAAGAGTTGGTATTGGACACGGAAACTTAGGAGCTATGCTTTTAAGAGAAGAAACTAAATGTTTCGCATTCTTAGCAGGTCACGAATCATTCGCTGCTGCTGAAGGTGCTATCAAAATAGCTGAAAAAGCTAACAAAGTAAGAACTGAAGATTTAAGAGTTATATTAAACGGTCTTGGAAAAGATGCTGCTTATATAATTTCAAGAATCAATGGATTCACTTACGTTGAAACTAAGTTTGATTATGCTACAGGTAAATTAAACATAGTAAGAGAAAAAGCTTACTCAAACGGACCAAGAGCTGCAGTTAAATGCTACGGTTCAGACGACGTTAGAGAAGGTGTTGCTATAATGCATCACGAAGGTGTTGACGTATCAATCACTGGTAACTCAACAAACCCAACAAGATTCCAACATCCAGTTGCTGGAACATACAAAAAAGAATGTGTTGAAATGGGTAAAAAATACTTCTCAGTTGCATCAGGTGGTGGAACAGGAAGAACTCTTCACCCAGATAACATGGCAGCAGGTCCTGCTTCATACGGTATGACAGACACTATGGGAAGAATGCACTCAGATGCACAATTCGCAGGTTCTTCATCAGTTCCAGCTCACGTTGAAATGATGGGTCTTATCGGAATGGGTAACAACCCAATGGTTGGTGCTACAGTTGCAGTTTCAGTTGCTATAGAAGAAGCAATGAACAAGTAATAACTAAGATTTAGTTATTTATATAAAAAAGTACACGTTATTAATAATGTGTACTTTTTTTATTGATACTTTAAATATTAAAACATATATTATATAGAAACAAGAATTAAAGCATAAGAAGGTTTGATATGGGGAATAGGTATACAATCGGGGTATATTTCTATGTGAAAAAAGAAAAAGGAGTATTTAAATTACATTATTATATTAAAGATGGAAAAACTAATAGGATATTTAATAGAGAGAAGATAGATTTACGAGCTAAAACATATAGCGGATCAATGTTTATAGCGTTATCTATAATAAGTAATAAGTTATGTATATTAAAAAATCATGAAAAAATATCTTCAGAAGAATTGATTTTTATATTTTGTAATTCTAAAAAATTTGCTTATTCATTTGAAAATAAGGAGTATAATAAATCAAATTTAACAAAAAATATAGAAGATAATTTAGGTGAATTTTATAAATGTAATATATATTATTATCCTAATATAATCCATTTAATGAACTTAAATAAAAAAAAGAAAATAAGAAAAAAGCGAAAGTATAATAAAGGATTAATAGAATCATTAAAAAATGTTAATGAATTAGTCTTTTTTGACCTAGAAATGAATTGTGGAGAAGATGTAAGCTGCGAGGAAACTATAAGTATTGGAGCTGTAAAAACTACTAACAAAGGCGAAGTTGTAAAGACCTACTATAGTCTTGTTAACCCAAGTGTAAATAAGGTTCTTGGAGATAGATGTGTAGAAATAACTGGTTTAAATCAAGAAGAAATAAGTAATGCGCCTGAATTTGTAGAAGTATTTAAAGAGTTTGATAAGTGGTGTGGTGATGGCAATATATTATTTATTGCATGGGGAAGGAATGATCCTAAGACTTTAAAAAGAGATGATAAAAGATTAGGTGGAAGGCTTCAAATAATAGATAGAATAAGAGGAAATTATTTAGATTTTCAAGAGGTTTTGTGTAAACAGCATTTAGGATTATCAAATCATTTATCCTTAGAAAATGCATTAATTAATTATAATAAAGATTTTAGTGGTAACAAGCATAATGCTCTTGATGATAGTTTAAATTTAATGAAGTTGTATTTTGTTTCAAAGTTATATGAAATTAATTAAAATAGGTGAAGACTAGAATGTTTTCACCTATTTTAATTAATAATAGAGTAAATAAAACGAATGTTTAGAATATATTATTATGTAAATATTAATTAATGTAAAGGATATTACAGAAAATATTTAAAAATATTATAAAAATATTCGTAATTGCTATTGGAATTTATCGAAAAATGTTGTATTATAGTTCAGGGATTTATAAATAAAAGCGAAAGAGGGATATAATGAAAAAATTATCTAAAGCAAATGAATTACTAGACAATTATTTTGAGTTGAAAAAGAATGGTACAACAGTAAAAAGAGAAATGTTAGCTGGTCTTACTACTTTTATGACTATGGCTTATATTCTTATAGTTAACCCATCAATACTTTCAGCTGCTGGTATGGATAGCGGAGCTGTATTTACAGCAACAGCAATTTCAGCTATAGTAGCAACGTTAATTATGGGTATATATGCAAAGCTTCCTTTTGCTCAAGCACCAGGTATGGGATTAAATGCATTTTTTGCATTTACAGTAGTATTAGGAATGGGTTATTCTTTTGAATTTGCCCTTACAGCAGTATTTTTAGAAGGTATTATATTTATACTTTTAACTATTTTCAATGTTCGTGAAGCAGTAGTAGATTCTATTCCTACTAATATTAAAAAAGCAATTTCAGTAGGGATTGGTTTATTTATTGCTCTAATAGGCCTTGAAGGAGCAGGAGTTATAGTTCAAGGTGAAGGAACACTAGTAGCCTTAGGAGATATTACTAAAGGAACTGCATTATTAGCTATAATAGGAATAATTATTACAGGAATATTAATGGCTAAGAATGTTAAAGGAGCTTTATTCTTTGGTATGGTTATTACAGCTATAATAGGAATACCAATGGGTGTTACACCAATTCCTGAAGCAGTAGTAAGTGCTCCACCATCAATCAGTTCTGTATTTTTAAAATTTGAATGGCATAACATTTTTTCACTTGATATGTTAATTGTTTTATTCACATTATTATTTATGGATATGTTTGATACAATAGGTACATTAGTGGGAGTAGCTACAAAGGCTAAGATGTTAGACGAAAATGGAAAGGTTCCTAACATAAAGAAAGCATTATTTGCTGATGCAATAGGAACTACAGTTGGAGCTTGTTTAGGAACAAGTACAGTAAGTACATTTGTAGAAAGTGCAGCAGGTGTTGCTGATGGAGGAAGAACTGGATTAACAGCAGTATCTACATCAATAATGTTTGCAGTGGCATTATTCTTTGCACCTTTATTTGGTGTTATTACACCAGCTGTAACATGTTCAGCTTTAGTTTTAGTTGGGTTATTTATGCTTGAGCCTATAATGGAAATAGATCTAACTGACTGGACAGAAGCTTTACCAGCATTCTTAACAATTATAATGATGCCACTTTCATATAGTATCTCAGATGGAATAGTATTTGGAGTTGTTTCATACATATTAATTAAATTATTTACAGGAAAATATAAAGATATAAGTATTACTACTGTAATAGTAGGTATAATATTTATTTTAAAGTTTATAATATAAGACATAAATATATTTAAAGTAATAAGGGGTTGTCTCGTAAATGATTTTTTAATCATTCACGTAGATGACCCCCTTTTTCGTCGATAGTATAGAAATTTATTTCGATACAGACCCTTTTGTTTTAGTTAAAGTTTATATATTCAAAAAAATGATATTTTAATATCGTATTAATGTAACTTAGATTAATTTGTCTCTTTAGCGTGATAAAGTGTTAAATATGAATATAATAAGTTTTTAAAGGGCAATATAATGAAATAATATATTTGATGTTAATAAAATGTTAATATTTTAAAAATAAAAATAGTATTTTTAAAAAATATTAAAAAAAGAATAATCAGAAAAGTTTATAAATTGTCGAAATATAAAATTTTTGTTAAAATATTGGGGTAATAGTATAAATTTTAACAATCTAATTTAAATTTAAACACAGGAGGAAGAGTTATGTCAGATGATGCTAAAAGGATTCGTTGGTATAATCTAGCTTTAATGGCGTTTGTTTCTGTTTGGGGATTTGGTAATGTTGTAAACAACTTTGCAAATCAAGGCTTAACAGTAATAGTGTCATGGGTATTAATAATTGCTTTATATTTTGTACCTTATGCTTTAATGGTTGGGGAGTTAGGATCAACTTTTAAAGACGAAAGAGGGGGAGTAAGTGCTTGGGTTAAGCAAACTATGGGACCTACTCTTGCATACTTAGCAGGTTGGACTTATTGGGTAGTTCATATTCCATACTTAGCACAAAAGCCTCAAGCAGTTTTAATTGCTTTAGGATGGACTTTTAAGCAAGATGGAACTTTAATAAAAGATATGAGCCCTATGATTGCTCAATTACTTACACTAGCAGTATTTTTATTCTTCTTATGGATTGCTTCAAAGGGAGTAACTTCATTAAAGAAAATAGGAACAATTGCAGGGACATCAATATTTATTATGTCAATGCTTTATATTTTACTTATGATAGCTGCTCCAGCTATTAGAGGTGTTGAACTTGCAACAACAGATTTTTCAATAGGTAAATTAATGCCAGAGTTTAACTTTGCTTACTTTACAACATTATCTATGCTTGTATTTGCAGTTGGTGGTGCAGAAAAAATATCACCATATGTAAATAACATGAATAATCCAAGTAAAGAATTCCCTAAGGGAATGATAGTTTTAGCAGCTATGGTTGCTGTTTCTGCTTTATTAGGATCAGTAGCTATGGGAATGATGTTTGATGCAAATAATATTCCTAAGGACTTAATGATGAATGGGCAATATTACGCATTCTTGAAATTAGGTGAATATTATGGAGTAGGTAAGGTATTCTTAGTTATTTATGCCGCAGCAAATATGTTAGCTCAAATATCAGCTCTTGTATTCTCAATAGATGCACCATTAAAAGTGTTATTAGGAGATGCAGACACAAGATACATACCTAAGAAGTTAACTAAGGTTAACAAACATGGTGCACCTATTAATGGTTATATTATGACTGCAATACTTGTAGGAGTATTAATTATAGTGCCAGCTTTAGGTATAGGGGATATGAATGCCTTATTTGATTGGTTATTAAAGCTTAATTCTGTAGTTATGCCATTAAGATACCTTTGGGTATTCCTAGCATTTATAATGCTTAAAAAGCTAAGTGGTAAGTATAAATCAGATTATAAATTTATTAAAAATGATAAACTTGCTTTAGTAATAGGTGTTTGGTGTTTTGTATTTACAGCATTTGCTTGTATTATGGGTATGTTCCCAAATGCAGAAACCTATTCAACACAATGGTGGTTTGAAATTTCATTAAATGTAGCAACTCCATTTATATTACTAGGACTTGGATTAATACTTCCAGTAATAGCAAAGAAAAATTCAGTAAAATAAATGTAAAAGGCTATCTCTTAGGAGGTGGCCTTTATGTTTTAGAATTAAGAAGTAGTGAAAGTTAATATCTTATAATATTCACTGGTGTGTGAGTATGCTTTTAATGATAAATTTAGATGAAAATAAAGAGTTAATATAAACTGTTTTATCATATATACTTTATCACTTGTTGCAAAAAGTTTTTTAATGGTGTATAATAAGGACAAACAAATCAAAAACTAATATTAATAATATAGAGGTAGATGGATATGAAAAATTGGTTATACATAATTGGTGGATTTTTAATAGTAGGAATAATTGCAACTTTTGCAATACAGCTTTTAATTTGGGCCTTACCAATAATATTAGCGTTATACATATTCTTTAAACTAAAAAATTGGTTTAGTAGTAAAAAGGCTAAAACTCCATCTGGGGGATACACAAATTATACAAGCGTTAATTCAAAGGAAGATATATCAACTGAAGATGTTGGAGAAGTTATAGACGTTGATTTTGAAGATGTAAATAATAGATAATTTTAACTCAGCTAAGGCTGAGTTTTTTCACTTTAATATTAGGGGGAGAAAAATGAATTTTAGAAAACTAAAAATATTTTATGAAACAGCGAATTGTTTAAATATGACTAAGGTTGCAAAAGAAATGTATATAAGTCAGCCATCTATAAGTCAAAGTATAAATGAATTAGAAACAGAATTAAATGTTAAGTTATTTGATAGAATAGGAAAAAAATTATATTTAACACATGAAGGGGAAGTATTTTTATCTTATACTAGAAGAATGCTTAATTTATTTGATGAGGGAATAAAAACTATAAGAGAATATACTGATAACAATAAGGGGAAAATTGTTATTGGAGCAAGCACAACTATAGGGATATATATATTGCCTGAAATAATAAAAGAATTTTCAGAATTACATAAAGAAATAGAAATTTCTTTAATAATAGAAAACACTCAAAATATAGAAAAGCTTATATTAGAAAATAAAATTGACTTTGCTTATGTAGAAGGAGCAATAGAATCAAATGAAATAAATGTAGAAAAGGTATGGGAAGATGAATTAGTATTTATTTGTGGTCAAAATCATAAATTTAATGAATCTACTGTTATTAAAGCTACTGATTTAGAAAATGAAAAGTTGATTATGAGAGAAATTGGAAGTGGAACTAGAGAGTGCTTAGAAAATGTTTTAAAAACTAATAATATAAAGTACAAGACTTTTTTAGAACTTGGAAATACTGAAGCTATAAAGAGAACTGTAAAAGCAAACCTTGGAATAGGATGTATATCATATAGGGCTGTAAAAGAATTAGAAGCTTTAGGCGAAATCAATATTTTTAGATTAGAAGATTCAAAAGTAAATAGAGATTTATTTTTAATAACTCATAAAGATAAATACATTTCAAATAATATAAAAGAGTTTATAAGTTTTTCAAAACAAGATTTATATAATGATGATTTGTATAAAATTTAAATGATTATAAAAAATGTAAAGTATAATAAAATAGTTTAAAGGGTAGGTAGATTATATAATTTATCTATTTTTTTTATGATTTTTTTTAATTACATCTTATAAATAGATAAAATATAAAATAAATCAAAAGTTTTTTGGAAGAGTATAATTGAATGAAATAAAAATAAACTTGCAAAATATCCTTTAGAAATCATTTATTAATTAAAAATAACTGTAAAAGTGAATGTAAACGAGTGGATTGATTCAAAAATTAGAAATTTAAGTTTGAATAATTATGGAAAATAAGTTATAATAAAGAAGAATTAAAAGGGGGCGACACATATGGAAAAAATAAAAATGATTACACCATTAGTAGAAATGGATGGAGATGAAATGACTAGAGTGCTTTGGGCCAGCATAAAGGAAGAATTATTAAATCCATTTATTCAATTAAAAACAGAGTATTATGATTTAGGTATTGAATATAGAAATGAAACTAATGATAATGTTACAGTAGAAGCAGCTGAAGCTATTAAAAAATATGGGGTAGGTGTAAAGTGTGCAACAATTACACCAAATGCTGCAAGAATGGATGAATATGATTTAAAGGAAATGTGGAAAAGTCCAAATGGTACAATAAGAGCAATATTAGACGGAACTGTTTTTAGAGCACCTATAACAGTTGAATCAATTAAACCTTACGTTAGTAATTGGATAAAGCCAATAACAATTGCTAGACATGCCTATGGTGATGTTTATAAAGATGTAGAAATGAAGATTGAAGAAAAAGGTAAGGTTGAGTTAGTTTTCACAGGGGAAAATGGAAATGAAAAAAGAGAATTAATTTATAATTTCGAAGAAGAAGGAATAGTTCTTGGAATGCATAATAAAAATAAATCAATAGAAAGCTTTGCAAGAAGCTGTTTTAATTTTGCATTAGATTCTAAACAAGATTTATGGTTTGCATCAAAGGATACAATATCTAAAAAATATGATCATACATTTAAAGACATATTTGAAGAAATATATGAAAATGACTATAAGTCAAAATTTGAGGAGTTAGGAATAGAGTATTTCTATACGTTAATAGATGATGCAATAGCAAGAGTAATTAAATCAGAAGGTGGATATATTTGGGCATGTAAAAACTATGATGGAGATGTAATGAGTG
>NZ_JBOFYU010000275.1:0-5066 GCF_051654825.1 Clostridium sp. | reverse complement strand
TAATAAGAAGAATCGGTATCTTCACCTAAGATTGCTATAGTTCCTTTATCACCTAACTTTTCATCAATTCTTAAAAGATATCCGTCTTCTTTATCATAAATTTTTGAATCATACACAATATGTTCATTTACATAAGTATCTACAAATTCACCTGAACCATTAGTTCCTATGATTATGTTAGTTTTATCGTTTACAATATTATTTGAAACCTTTGCTTCTATTGATTTTGATTTTAAGATTTCATGAACAAATTCTTTTGTCCACTCATCAATAGTACTATCTACTACTAAATTTACCTCATCAGTAATAGTTATATAGTTATCTAAATATACTTGACTTTGTGGTAATGGATAAATTTCGTAATTCGAATCTTCTATATTTTTTATTGGCTCATTATTTGCTTCTAAATTTGTTGCACTTACAACACTTGAAGCATTACCTGTTAACATAGCTAATACTACTAAAAAGCTTGTTATACGTCTTAAAATAAACCTCTCCCCCATTTAAGATAAAATTAAAATACATTTTATTGAATTTATACCTTTATTATACATTTCGGAAATTATTATGTAAATATTTACTTCTGAAAACTTTAGAATTTTTATATTAAAATATTAAATTTTTCTTCTTTTTTATATACTTTTAGATATTTAGTTATAAAAAACTTATTTTTACCACTTATTCTCTTTATTTTTTCCTCTCATTAGTTTAAAATTAATAGTAAAAATACTTATTTTAATATATAGATTGTTATTTTTCTTTATTTACATATAATAAAGGTATATTTAATCTAAAATCTAGTAAAAACGGTATAAACAGAATTCTTAGCTTCAGGTGGAGTTTTAACTACACCTAAAGGTTAGAATGCGTTATCTAAGGGCGTGAACCATGTAACACTCCAGCCTGAAGAAGAGGTAGTCTTACAAGTTATAGCCATGAGATAAACAAAATTTATAAATATAATAAACGCAGGAGAGGTATGAATATGTCAACTGAAATTAATTCATCTAATTTTATAAGAAACATAGTTGTAGAAGATTTAGAAAGTAAAAAGCATGATGGGATTATTACTCGTTTCCCACCAGAACCAAATGGTTACTTACACGTAGGTCATGCTAAGTCAATAGTTTTAAATTCTGGATTAGCTCAAGAGTTTAAAGGGAAATTTAACTTAAGATTTGATGACACTAACCCAACTAAAGAAGATACAGAATATGTTGAATCAATTAAAGAAGATGTTAAATGGCTTGGAGGCAATTGGGATGAAATATTATTTGCTTCTAACTATTTCGATATAATGTATGATAAAGCAAAGCTTCTTATCAAAAAAGGATTAGCTTATGTTTGTGATTTAAGTCCTGAAGAAATGAGAGAATACAGAGGAACTTTAACAGAACCAGGAAAAGAAAGTCCTTACAGAAATAGAAGCGTTGAAGAAAACCTTGATTTATTAGAAAGAATGAAAAAAGGTGAATTTAAAGATGGAGAAAAAGTTTTAAGAGCTAAAATAGATATGACTTCTCCAAACATAAATATGAGAGACCCAATAATATATAGAATTTCTCATGCTCATCATCATAACACTGGAGATGCTTGGTGCATTTACCCAATGTATGACTTTGCTCATCCACTTGAAGATGCTATTGAAGGAATTACACATTCAATTTGTACTTTAGAATTTGAAGACCATAGACCACTTTATGATTGGTTTGTAAAAGAATGTGAAATGGAACATACTCCAAGACAAATTGAGTTTGCAAGATTAAACATTACTAATACTGTAATGAGTAAAAGAAAGCTTAAGCAATTAGTTGATGAAAATGTAGTTGATGGTTGGGATGACCCTAGAATGCCTACAGTTTGTGGATTAAGAAGAAAGGGATATACTCCTGAAGCTATAAGAAACTTCTGTAATGCTATTGGTGTTGCTAAAGCTAACTCAACAGTTGATTCTCAAATGCTTGAGTACTTCATAAGAGAAGATTTACAATTAAAAGCTCCTTCAGCTATGGCTGTAATGAAGCCATTAAAGGTTGTTATCACTAACTATCCTGAAGATCAAACTGAAATGTTACCTGTTTCAAATAATGCTAAAAACCCTGAAGCTGGAACTAGAGAAATTCCATTCTCAAGAGAAATCTATATTGAAGAAGATGATTTCATGGAAGTACCAGTAAAGAAATACTTTAGATTATTCCCTGGTAACGAAGTAAGATTAATGGGTGCTTACTTTATAACTTGTAATGAAGTTATAAAAGATGAATCAGGTAAGGTAGTAGAGCTTCACTGTACTTACGATCCTGAAACTAAGAGTGGTTCTGGATTTACAGGAAGAAAGGTTAAAGGAACTATCCACTGGGTAGATGCTAAAACTGCTAAGGCTGCTGAATTTAGACTTTATGAACCATTAATATTAGATGATGAAGAAGAAAATGAAGGAAAGCACTTCCTAGAGCAAATAAATCCTAACTCATTAGAAGTTTTAGAAGGATTTGTTGAAGAGACAGCTGGAAATACTGCTAAACCTCAAGATAAATTCCAATTAGTAAGAAATGGTTTCTTTAATGTTGATACAAAATATACTACTGATGATAAATTAGTATTTAATAGAATAGTATCATTAAAAAGCTCATTTAAATTATAAAATTAAGCAAATTATAAAGACCTAGCTAAATTAATTAGCTAGGTCTTATTATTTAATTAAAGATTCATAAAAGCTTCAAATCTTGCTCTTACTTTTTCTTCTCCTAAAATATGCATTATTGTATAAAGGTCTGGTGTATTACTTCTGTGAGTAACTGCAGCTCTTACAGCTCCTGCAACATCTGATATCATTCCTTTATAGCTTTCTGGATTTGCCTTATATTCTTTTCTATTAGCACAGTATCCAAGATTTAATGCTATAGTCTTTAAGTCCTCAAACCATTCTTCTTGGCTTGATACATTGTAGTTAAATTCCTTTGCATAAGTTTCTATTACTTCTTTAGCCTTTTCTAAAGTAACTGTCTTTGGTAATTCAATTTTATCAGCAGTTTCCTTTGCAAATAATTCATCAAAGAAGTAGAATATTTTTTCCTTTACTTCATCCCATTTAGCAAAGTCTTTTCTTGGCTTTGGACCATCTTTATCAATGTTAAAGATTTCTTTTGACATCTCTTCATTAGCTGTAACTAATTCATACATTTCCTTGTCAAATTCCTTTGCCCATGCAACATAGTAGTTATAAACATCTTCAGCCTTCATTTTGCAAATAATTTCCTTACTTACATCATTTAATTTAACTATATCAAATAATGCACCTGACTTACTCATCTTATCTAATGAAACTTCAAAGTCATGGTAATCAGCTGTAGGATTTTCAGTTCTCCATTCTTCGAATGTTGAGTTTATTATGTTTAATAAGTACTCAATAACTGTAACCATTGGATATCCAACTTCTTTGTAGTATGATACAGCAGCTTCTGCATCCTTTCTCTTTGAAAGCTTTCTCTTTGAACCATTATCATTTTTCATGATTGTTGGTATATGAGCATATTGTGGTCTTTCTAATCCTAATACATCAAATAATTGAACATGTATTGGAAGTGATGATAACCACTCTTCTCCTCTTATAACATGATTAGTTCTCATTAAAGCATCATCTATAGCATGAGCAAAGTGATATGTTGGAAGTCCATCTCCTTTAATAATAACTATATCTTGGTTATTTTCTGGGAAGCTTATATCACCTTTTATTAAATCATGGAATTCTACTCTATTTTCTATGTTTCCTGGTGACTTTAATCTAACTATGTAGCTTTCACCATTATTTATTCTTTCTATAGCTTCTTCTTCAGTTATATTTCTAAACTTAGCATATTCTCCATAATATCCTGGAGTTATTTTTGCTGCTGTTTGCTTTTCTCTTAAGTCAGCTAATTCCTCTGGTGTACAGAAGCATGGGTAAGCTAATCCCTTTCTTACTAAATCCTTAGCAAAAGTCTTGTATATTTCTGCTCTTTGACTTTGTCTATATGGACCGTAATTACCTTTAAAATCATTTTCTCCAGTCATTCCTTCGCTAAAGTCCATTCCAAAGTTATGCATAGTTTCTATTGTATCTTCAATAGCTCCTGCAACTTCTCTTTTTTGATCTGTATCTTCTATTCTTAAATAGAAAACTCCATCTGTTTGGCTTGCTAATCTTTCGTTTATTAAAGCAGCAAATACTCCACCAATATGTTGGAATCCTGTTGGAGATGGAGCATATCTACAAACTACTGCACCATCCTTTAATTCTCTTTTTGGATACATCCCAATATAATCTTCTGGTGTTTTATCAACATTTGGGAACATTAATTCTGCTAATTTTTCAAAATTCATTTTGTCACCTATCCTTTTAAATATTAATGCTTTAATTTTAGTTATATAAGTAAATAATACAATTAACCTCTTATAACATTATCTTAAAACATGATCATTAATTTAATAATTTTTAATTGATATTGAATCCTAATTAATTCAACATTAATTAAAAATTATATATTATTATTTGCATAAAAAAAGCCTTTCATCCTAAAATAATTAGGACGAAAGACTGCTTCCGCGTTACCACCTAAATTGATTAAATTATTATTTAATCCACCTTATATCTTTAAGGGAATTACCCCATATGCTTACTCTACAACGTATTTTTCAGCTTATAGCTCCAAAGCTTCCTTCAATAGTATTATTTTTTAGGTTCTCACCATCCCTAAATCTCTTTGAAATAACAAACTATTTACTCTTCTTTTTCAACGCAATTATTATTTATTTTTCTACAAATTTATCATTAATATTATAACTTTCAATTAATATATTGTAAATAACATTTATTAAAATTATATTTAATTTACTTAAATATTTTTAATATATTCCCTAGGTATTAGCTTAATAAACCTACTTATTTCACCTTTCCTACCATAAGAGTCTCCTATATTACTTGTTATATATAATCTCTTTTTAGCTCTAGTTAAGGCAACATAAAAGGTTCTTTTTTCTTCCATTAAGTTATTACTTCTAATAGACATATATGATGGGAAGGTACT